>JBKJOA010000207.1:0-3262 GCA_046593365.1 Limisphaerales bacterium | reverse complement strand
GCCGAAGTTTTGATGTGGAAATTTAAAAATCCGGCTCCAGCGATTTCCACTTTCTCGCACAGATCGGTTACATTCAGTTTTGCCAATACATTAGTGGCCAACTGCCGAGGATTCATCTTGCGCTCTTTGGCAACAGCCATCAGAGCATTGGTTTGGTAGTCGCCGAATTTTGGGTCAGGGCAGGGGCGAACGAGAATGTTGCTGGTCGGTGCGTCCGGCAAAAGCGCGCGAACAGCTTCCTGCAAACGCTGTTCGAGAATTTGATGTAGCACTGGATTAAAGAACGGTTGAATTGCCGGCGAAATCGAAAAGCCGGATTATTTCTGTGTCGCGTGCGTTTTGATAATTTTGACCATCGCGTCTGCGTCCGGGGCAGTTTCGAGCGTCTGGCGAAAATCTTTGTTGTGCAGAAGTTTGGCGATATTGGCGAGAGTATGAAGATGTTTTTGAAATTGACCCTGCGGAACCAGAAAGAGCATGACGAGATTGACCGGTTGATTATCGAGCGCGTCGAAGTTGACCCCCTTTTTCGAGCGGCCAAACGAACCGACGACTTCGTAAATCAAATCGGTGGAGGCGTGGGGAATGCCGATGCCGAAACCGATTCCGGTGCTCATCGAAGTTTCCCGTTTTTTGACGACGGCTGCGATCGCTTCACGGTGTTCGGGTTTGATTTTACCTGTAACAACAAGGTTATTGATTAATTCATCGATGGCCTCCCATCGGGTGGAGGCCTGCAAATCGGGAAGGATTTGCTCGTGAGTGAGAATGTCAGCCAAATTCATAGAAAATCAGAGCCGTTGTATTTCGCCTGAAGAGGGCCTCCATTTCAAGAGCAATTCTGCAAATACCTTTTCTGTTGAAATTTGACCACGCTGGTCATTTGCCGCTGATTGAAATTCAACAGGAAAAAATTCAACCGCGAAGAAACCACTGCAATCATTAGAGCTTCCGTAACTTCAGCAGCATTGGCATGGCAACTGCAAAGGCGCAACAGAGTTCGAGTGATCCGTTAAAAAAATGAAACCCAACAAAAATAAAAACCTCAAATTATGATCAGAAAACGAAATCAAGCTCTCTGCCTGGCGGCAATTATTTCCTCCTGCGCAATGCCCGGCTACGCGCAAGACAACACGGAATTATTGGAGCGAATCAAAGCACTGGAAAAACGGTTGGAAGCACAGGATGAGAAAGCCGCGACGACGACGAAACCGGAACATTCTGCAGGAGTGGAAAAACCGGAAAACAAAATGACGGAGTTTTTCGACAAAACCCATTTCAGCGGGTTTGCCTCGGGATCCTATTTTTACAATTTCAATCGCACCGATAAAATCACGGGACGCTCTTTTGATGCGAACCATGACGAATTCATGCTCAATAAATTGAAGCTGGCGATGGAGCGTCCAGTGGATTTCAGCGCGGACAAATGGGACGCGGGTTATCGCGCAGATTTGGTTTTTGGCCAGGACGCAACCTTGATTCAATCGGCTGGCCTGAACCTCGGAACGCACGGCGATGTGGAACAGCTTTTCGGTACGGTCAATGTGCCCATCGGCAGAGGTCTTCAGATTTCCGCTGGCAAAATGGTGACGATGATGGGCATCGAAGTGATCGAAGAAACCGTCAATCCAAACTGGTCGCTAGGAAATCAGTTTTTGTTCGTGGAAAATTTCACGGGTCTAGGCGCGCAGTTGGCCTACAAGTGGACGGACAAAATTGACACGCAATTTCGCGTCATGAACGGCTGGGATGTGGTGAAGGACAACAACACCGCAAAATCGTTCATGGGCCGGATTGGATTTGCGCCGGATGACAAAACGCTTATTGGGCTGATTGGTTACGGCGGCCCGGAGCAACTTGACAATTCGGGCGCGTGGCGAAAAGGAATTGAGTTGGTGGGCAGCCGGAAAATTGCGGATAAATTGACGGCCTGTGTTCAGCTGGATTACGGCCATGAGGATGCTAACGCGGCTTTGCCGAAGTCGGGCGATGCGAAATGGTATGCGGGCGGTCTCTGGCTGGCCTACGATTTTTGTGAAAAAGTGGGCGTTGCGTTTCGCGCTGATTATTTGAAAGACGAAGATGGCGCGCGCACTTCGGGATCTCCATTCACTGCGCCATTCCCCGCGAACACTGGGCAGGATTTGTCGAGCTTGACCCTGACGCTGAATTGGAAACCGATCAAAGATTTGCAGGTGCGGCCGGAGATTCGGTGGGATCATTCGAGCGGCGCGCTGTTCGGTGGCCGTTCGAGCCAGTTCACGGCGGGGATTGGCGTCGCTTACTTGTTCTAACTTGAGCGTGCCGATGAGGACGTTCCGCGCTTTTCATACGTAAAAAAACCCCTTCCGATTTTCTCGGAAGGGGTTTGTAGAATTCTAAATTAAATTAGAATCGGTAAACCAAGTTCGCAGCAACCATGACTTCGTTCTTCTTCGTTGGATCAGAGGTCCCGCCGAAGGTTTCCGTGCCGGAAGCCGAATGATCCCAACGAACTTCCAAACGGCTGATCACGTTTTGCCAGAGGTCGTATTGGAGCGTTCCGGTGACTGCAACGATTTTTTCGCCGCCGGGAGCCGACAACAAATTACCCTTCGCGTATTCACCGCGGAGATGAATGCTCATTTTCTCAGTCGCCTGGAATGACACATAAGCTGCGACAGCATCCGCATAGCCGGCGTTCTCTTTGCCGCCCAAGTGGAAAGCCTGATCGTAGGAAGCGCCCAAACGGAGCCCAGCAACTGGAGTTGCGATGGTCGCGCCGACATAAACGCTGGTTTGATCTTCGTTACTGCCACCAGCGAATCCATCAACGATCCCGGCATACAAAGCAGAACCGGCTAATACGCCAGCACTCTCAGGAGCGGTGATAGTAATGGATCCCATGTAGGTTTTGGCGGATTCAGCGCGAGGTGAACGGGTGTTGATTCCCGATGACAACGTGTTCGCCACGCCAGCGGAAGCACTGAGAATTTCACAGAACTGATACGAGGCTAACACACCCGTGCTCTGTTTCGGCTCGATGGTATATCCGTATGAGCGAGTATAGTTCGGATTGCGATAGCCGACGAAGGATTCGTAGCCGATCGGGGTATCAAATACACCCATCTTCAGATCGAGACCATTGCCGACTGGAGCGCGCACCGCAACGTAGGCTTGTTTGATGCTGAAGTCGCTGTTGGAAGTGACGACGGCAGGATCTCCGTTTTCATCGACCGCGTTCGACGAGGTTCTCGCGTTGGCTGACGGGTTGTACCCAACT
>JBKJOA010000437.1:0-4428 GCA_046593365.1 Limisphaerales bacterium | reverse complement strand
ACCGGCCAAAAGCTGGAGCGCGGACGCCCAGACCGTTGACCCCGCGACTTACGACCTCTTCGCGAAGAATTCCAATGACTTCGAGGCCATGACGCACCGCAGCCCGAAGGTGATCATGGAAGAAACTCGCCGCACTCCAATGGTGATTGACAAGTCCATTGGAACAAAAGCACGGTGAACATTGGCGTTGAGACACTGAGTTGTTTGGTCCGGTTCCCATGATGGCAAAGAAATCCGCAACATCTCTTTTGCGCAAACCGGAACGGCAGCGTTGGCGTCATGCCATCGCTATCGCATTTTGTTTTGGCGCGCTTTTGTTCGCGGTTAGAGCGCAAACACCCGCAGAAGAATTGCACACCGTGGCGGCGGTCCGCGGGTTGACCGTGGACCAGACCCGGCAGAAAATCCCCGTCCGGTTGCAAGGCGTGGTGACTTTCTTTGACGAGAATCTTTATTCGCGTTTTATCCAGGATGAGACCGCCGGTATTTATCTGCAATTTCCACTCAATGTCGCACCGCCCAGTTTGATTCCCGGCCAGATCGTGGAAGTCACCGGGGTGGCCAGCCCCGGCGAATATGCGCCGGTGGTGGTGGTGGACAAGGTGACAGTCACGGGTGAAATGCCGCTGCCGCTGGCGAAGCCTGTGACTTATAATCAAGTCGCGAGCGGAACGGAAGACAGCCAGTTCGTGGAAATCGCCGGCATCGTCCGCTCGGTCCGGAAGCTGGATGCCTCCCAATATCATCAGATTGAAATCGCCACTGGCGGTGGTCGTTTGCTGATTTTTGCCAAGACGCTTCCGGTGCAGCGGTCCGACGAACTGCTGGACAGCACCGTGCGCGTGCGCGGTGTCTGCTCGACGCAGTTCAATCGTCAGCGCCAGCTTTTCGCCATCCGTCTCATGGTGCCGCGGCCCGATGATTTGAAAATCGAAATTCTGGCGGCGAAGGATTCGTTTGCCATTCCCGCCCGCCCCATCGCCAGCCTCCTGCAATTTACCCCCTTGGAAACCTACGGGCACCGGGTGAAAGTTGCCGGAACGGTGATTTACTTTGAACCGAGCGCGGTGATTTTTCTTCAGGATGGCGGGCATGGTGTGGAGGTGCAAACCAAGGCGCTCGGGCCGTTGCAGCCCGGCGACCGGGTCGAAGTGCTTGGCTTTGTCAGTCAGGGCGATTACACGCCGTTGTTGCAAGATGCGGTTTATCGGAAGATTTCCACAAGCGAACTTCCAACCCCGTCCCGGTTGACCCATGATGAAGTCTTGAAAGGCGAGCACGACTGCCAGTTAGTTCAAGTTTCCGCCCGGCTGATTGACCGGACGCAACACGGCTCCGAGCAGTTTCTGATTCTTCAGGAGAGCAACTTCATCTTTCAAGCCAGCCTTAAACAAGCCGGTGGGCACGACTACTTCGACCTCTTGGAAAACGGCAGCCGGGTGGCGGTGACGGGCGTTTGCCGGATCGAACCCGGCGAGTGGCAGGCGGGGGAAAACTGGCGGGCCAAATCATTCAGCATCCGGCTGCGTTCACCTGACGATGTTGTCCTGCTGGAGTCGCCGCCGTGGTGGACGCTGAAAAAAGTTTTATGGATTGCGACGGCGCTCGGGCTGGTCACGCTGGCGGCATCCAGCTGGGTGGTGGTGTTGCGCCGCCGCGTGGCGGAACGCACGCGTGAATTGGAGGTTCAAATCCAAAAACGCCAGTTCGCCGAGCGTCGGCGCGAGATTGAGCAGGAGCGGACGCGGGTGGCGCACGACTTGCATGACGACCTTGGTTCGGGACTGACGGAGGTCAACATGCTCACCACGCTCGTCAAAAGTCCGACCACTTCCTCCGACGAAAAGGAACGCTATCTTGGCGAGTTGAGCGAGACTGCGCGGCGCATGGTGACATCGTTGGATGAGATTGTCTGGGCGGTGAGTCCGCGCAATGACACCATCGCGTCGCTCGCGAGCTATTTTGGTTCGTATGCGCAGCGGTTGCTGGATCTCGCCTCGGTCTCTTGCGGCCTGGACATCGCCGAGGATTTGCCCGAACATCCATTGGATCCAAAATTCCGGCAGGCAATTTTCTTCGCCTTCAAAGAGGCACTCACCAACGTCGTCCGCCACGCGGGCGCGACTCAAGTCTGGCTGCGGATTTCCGTGCGCGCGGACTGGCTGATCGTGGAAGTGGCCGACAACGGGCGCGGGTTTGATCTGCGCGAACGTCAGGCAGGCGACGACGGGATTGCGAACCTGAATGAGCGCATGAAGTCACTCGGTGGCCAGTGTGAAATCTCCAGCGATGCGCAGAAGGGAACGACGGTCAAGTTCCGCGCGCCCTTGCCCGGGAAATTATTATGATCAAAGTCGCCATCGTTGAGGACAACAAGACTTTGCGTGAAGGTTTCGAGACGCTGCTGAACCGTACGTCTGGTTTTCAATGCGTCTGCACCTGCGGCACGGTGGCGGAGGCTTTGAAAAAAATTCCCAAGGCGCAGCCGGACGTGGTGTTGATGGACATTCAACTGCCCGATTCCACCGGCGTGGAATGCACGGCCAAGCTAAAGGAGCAGATGCCGAAAGTTCACATCGTCATCGTCACGGTGTATGAGGATTCGGAAAGAATCTTCCAGGCGTTGCGCGCGGGGGCGTGCGGCTATCTGTTGAAACGCGCCGAGCCGGAAAAAATCATCGCGGCCATCCGGGAGGCGCAAGAGGGGGGCGTGCCGATGACGCCGGAAATTGCGCGCAAGGTAATCGGCCAGTTTCGCGGCCAGGCGACGGTGGCCTCGCAGGTGGAAGACCTTTCCGACCGCGAGCGCGAGGTGTTGGAATTCGTCATGCACGGGCTGGGCAACAAGGCGATTGCTGACCGGCTGGGCGTCACTATCGCGGCGGTGAAGTGGCATTTGCAGCACATCTACGAGAAGCTGCACGTCCATTCGCGGACCGAGGCGGCGCTGAAATTCAAGCAGGGACAGTCGTAGGACAGGCGCGCGCCTGTCTGCGTTTTCGTTGAATCCACATCGTTAAAACAAGCCCAACAAACGCAGAGACGCGGACAGCGCAGAGGAGCGCGGAGTAAAACAGATTTGCGGAATTGCTTTTGAACGCTTGTGCGGGGGGACTCTGCGCCCCCCTCCGCGTTCTCTGCGTCTCTGAGTTTATCTTGTTCTGCTTTTGTTGGAGACAAGGCGCGACGCCCGTCCTGCGAAAACTAGCCGAGCGGCTAGCTAGGCAAAAGGGGCGTTTGCAATTATGTTGCATTATAAGCCACGTCCTTAAAATAATTTTGGGATTAGTCAGCGCGGTGGTTTGCCTTGCCGCGTTGACCAGCACCGGCTATGCGAGCTTGAATGCTTACGAGCCGTTTAATTATACCACCTCTATTCCCACGGCCACGCCCAGCTCGGCCAGCGGGTTCACGGGCAATTGGACGTGTAGCACCACTCCCTCGGTGGTGGCTGGGATGACCTACACCGCCCTACCGACGGCGAACAGTTCTCTAAGTTCGACTAGCGGTCGTCAATCCGAAAACTTCGCAACTCCACTCTCCGGCGGGACGAAGTGGATCAGCTTTCTGTTCAGCCAGGCCGGAAATAACGGCGGAAACATTTGCGGCGTCTATTTTCCCAATGGCGGCACGGGACTGTTCTTTGGCTTCGGTCTGGCACCCTTCTCCGGCACGCAAGGCGGTTTGGGTCTTGGCTCCACAACCACCACTGGCACTGGCTCGCTAGGGGCGGCTAACTTGGCGAGTTCATTTCTTGGAACCTATGGCACTACTTATCTGATCGCATTGAAGATTGATTTCAATACCTCGGGCAACAACGATACGGTCACGGTCTATCTCAATCCGACGGCTAATTCCGCCACGCCCGTCGTGGCGGCGACTTATATTGTCAGTTCGTTTGATGTCGGCACTATTACCGGCATCGGTTTTCAAAATCAGGGTGGCGAATTCGCCATCAAGGCTGATGAGATTCGCGTGGGCGACAGCTATGCCGATGTGTCGGGCGTCGCGGGGACACCCGTTGCGCCAGTCATCAGTGGTATCACTCCGGTAGCGGGGCTGACCAATGGCGGCACGGTGGTGACAATCGCCGGCTCCAACTTTCTGTCGGGAGTCACGGTGAAATTTGGTGTGAATGTGGGAACGGAAATTTTGCTGACTGGTTCCACGAACATCATGGCCACTACACCAGCCGGTGCGCCGGGCGCGGTCAACGTCGTCGTAGAAAATACCAGCGGGTTGTCGGCCACCAATTTGAATGGCTTCACCTATCTGCTGCCGCCGCCGCCTGAACCGCCGCTGCGGCCAACCATTGTTCCAGGCAGCGTGGTGAAGTCGGGTTCTAATTTGACGTTCGTCTGGCTCGGCGCGACGAATACTTCCAGCGTGCTGCTTACATCTACAAATATTGCTCCGGGATCAATCTGG
>JBKJOA010000363.1:0-5047 GCA_046593365.1 Limisphaerales bacterium | reverse complement strand
TCCGCGAACGTCAGCCGGAACACGCCGCTGGTGAGTGTGCCTTCGCTGAAAAATTCCGGGCAGGTGTAAACGCCGTTGGTCTGGAGTTTGAACGTGTCTTTGCGGCCGGTACCGTCATAAACGTCAATGCCTCCCGAACTATTCGGCGCGCAACCAACATCGTAGGAATGGGTCCAGCGCTGGCCTAAAGGCAAATGGAGATCGGGCTGAAGAGTAAAGGTGCGCGATCGGTAAGTCCTTGCCCAAATGAAATCCAGCCCGCGACCTTCGACGGCGAGATCCACGATTTGCAGGCAAACTTCACCGGAGAAAGGCGCAACTGCGGAACCCGCGCCTCTGCAACCTGCGACACTCGTTCTTATTATCGTGTATGGCTTTCTCCCGCTGGAGGTGTGGTGGCAGATGGTGACTTTGTCACGCGGTGCAAAGTAATCACATTGTGCCGCAGTTAAAGCACTAGAAGAGTCCCCGTCATCACAATCGTCGCCCCCACCGCCGGGGAGCGACCGCTCTGAGGTGTACGCCGCCTTTAAATTGGCCTTGACCTCGGACTGTTTGCTGCGCGCGGGTGCGGCGGGTGGCAATTCCGGCGGTCCTTGCAATACCAGTTCGGGAGCGCTCGCCACATCTGCGCAGGTCACATTGAACGAGGAGAGCACCACCCCGGCACGCACCAATTGAACAGTGTAAGTTCCCGAGGAGCCTGGAGTGAATACGGGACGGCTCAACAAGTTCGAATTGACGAAAACGATACCGGGCTGGTCTACGCCATTGATCCGCACTACATCGTTGCTTTGGAAACACTGACCCTGCACATACAAATCGACGGACTGATCCGGCGCGAATATCGCTGGTTCAACGCCGGAAATCTCCGGCTGCGGCAAAATAAGCCGAAAGAACTCGACGGAGTTTTCCGGAATGGAGCGACCCTTGATCTCAAGGTGGCCACTAGCGTCAACCGGTGTAATCAGGTCCATGGTTTCCCACGATGTGCTCGGCATCAGGCTGCTGGATCGTTGAACACGGTAAGTGGCATTCGACACGGCGTCCCATTCGAGTCGGAAAGTACGTAGGCCCTCAGTGTCCCAGCCGGTGTTCTGAATGCGCACATTGGTGAGCGGTGCATCGGCCTTGAGATTTAGCGCGGTCAGAAAAATCATCGGGAAGAAAATGGCAAAAAGGGGTCTCGACCCGATGAGACCAGCCCGAGAGAAGGAAGTGGAATTCATCCGAGGAATTAATCAAGATTTTCCATGCACTGCAAGCAAAGACAAATGAATTTCGGGGGGGGAGGGGCATCGAGTTCCTCATCACTGTTTAGCTCAATGCCGCTTAAAATCGACAAGCAATTCTCACCGCGAACTCACGATAGTTGGCTCACCGGTAAACACTCATTATTTTGTTCTGCCGGTTTTGCCCTGTTTTGCACTGTACAATTGGGGCTGCGTTATCGAGTTGCCTTCGCTAGAACTGCTGCCGCCGACCGTTGACCCATGAGTGCCTTTGGAAAGGAATACTCCGGCGCTGCCGTTGCCGATGGCCGACCGGGCAAATGCTCTACTTAGGCCGCTTGCTGAACCGGCACCGCTTCCATTCACGCTCACCCGGCGCTGGGCTCCGGAGATGTCCGGTACTGTAATGGGAATCATCTTCCGCACAACGCGGCCATCGCTCCACGGATTGTTGTCGGCGAAGTTGCAACTGCCCTCGTCGCACCGCGTGATGCTGCGCCCGGAGTTGGGATCCGCATAGGGTTTGGCTCTGCCGGTTTTGCCTGTCCTGCCGTGGTAAACAGGTGCAGGCGTGTCGGATCGCATTTGATAAAACCCCGTTTCCGCGTCCCACTCCATGCCTTGAAAGAGAAATGGATTGCCCACGCCCGAACTCGTCTCTGAAGTCGCAATGCCGTCGCTCGTCAGAAATGTGACCGCTCCGTAATCATCGTAATCGTACCGCTCCACCACCTGCCCGCCTGTCGTGGTGAGGGCGAGGACGTTGCCCTGATCGTCCGTGTGGTAGTAGAAAGGCTGGCCGCCGCGCTGCATCTGGACGACGCCGTCGGGATCGTGCGATGTGCTGCCGTCAATGACGTAGGTGGCGGTAACTGCTCCGTTCACGCGTTCTTCGATTATGCTGTCTCCATCATAAAAAAACTGGGTCGTCAACGGCGGCAGTCCGCCCGGGAAAATCGTTCTGGCAATGCGCCGTCCCAGCGCGTTGTAGGCGTAAGCCGTCACCGGTGCACCGGAGTCGGTCACCCATACCAATCGGTCATGGCAGTCGTACGTGTAGTTGAGCGCCCCTCCGCTGCCCGACGAACGGCTGAGGAGATTTCCATTTTCATCGTAAGTGCGGGGGTTGGCGTCGCATGGGGTGGTGGTGTATTGGTTCATCTGAAAATCCAGCGGGCCGGGAACGAGCGCGTCCAGGTGATAATTTCCCGAACACAACGCGCCTAACACATTCGTTCGGTTACCCATGCGATCCAATCCGTAAATCGTATCGCGAACCAGCGCCGATCCGCTGAGAACGGTCGTGCGCGTCAGGCGATCCACTGGATCAAAGGCCAGCGTCATCACGTTCGTGCGTGGAAGGGCCGGAGGGAAAATGACATCAGTGCGCGCCGTTTTGTTTCCGTTTCGATCCCATTTCAGGGTCACGCCGGCAATTCTCGTCGAACTGCCCGTGATCCCGTGGGTCACGCTGCTGATTTCGCCGTGGCCGAAATCGCCCTGCGCATTCGGGACGCCCGAGAGTCCGTCGAAGATGATTTGCGTGCGCGTGCCGTTGCCGAGAATGACGCGCGACGCACGGCTTGGACCGTCATAGCTGAAACTCGCCAGCGACGCCCCGGTCTCTAAAATGTTCGTGCAGCGGTTTTGGGAATCGTAGGCGTAAGTAAGCGCGCGGCCTCCGGGATACGTGAGTGAGAGACGATTGCCCACACTGTCAAACGTGGTCAAGGCTCCCAGTCCGCCCGATACGTCGCGCGTGTTACGGCCCAACGAATCGTAGGTAAACGTGGATACCGAACCGTCATTGCTGGCGCTCACCAACCGCGAATTGCCGTCGTAGGCGAACTGCTCGAAGGTCGTGGACGCCGCCACCGTCGAACCGGCCGTGTAGGAATTCGAGATGCACCGGTCGTTCAAGTCGTAGGTGTGGAAGGCCACGGTTCCGTTCGCGTCCGTCTCTTGAATCAAATTACTGCGCGGACTCCAGACGAGCTTGAGTTGCGTGCCGTCGGCATGGGTGACGTTGGTGCGTCGGCTCAGAGAATCGTAGGCGTAACTTGTAGTGTTGCCATGGCTGTCCGTCATGGCGAGCAGGCGACCATTACTGCTGCTCCACGTCGCCATTTCGGTGATGTCCAGCGCGAGGTTGGGCAAACCGTCGCCGTCAAGATCGGCGACGGCGAGTGTCTGGCGGTTCAGCAGATCGTAAGTGTAGAACGAGTGAAGACCGCGCGGGTCGGTCATTTTCACCACGCGATCGAGGGAGTCGAAGGCGCAACTATCTGTGTTGCCGACGTTGTCAGTGGTGCTGATGCAACGGTCCAATGAATCAAAAACATTCGTGCGCGAAAAAACCTGCGGCGCTCCACCGAGATCAGAGCGGTCGGTCTGTATGATTCCCGTGACATTTCCGGCCCGGTCAACGAGCCGGACCTGAACCGTCTTGCCACCCGGACTGCTGCTTGAGGCAGGCCGCCCCACGGTGTCGTAGGTGTAGCTCGTCACGCGGCCCAGGTCGTCGGTCACGCTGGTGCATTGGCCGTTGGGCGCGTAGGCGCAGGTGGTCGTGCATTCGCCGTCGCCAATGGGCAGTTGCGTGGACACGTCGAAAACTGCCTCGTGAATAAACGCGCACCAATCCAGTGAGTTATAGGTGTAGCTGGTCTCGGCCAGGCGGACGTTGCCGTTTGTGCCGGCCACGTCGTTCGTCTGGCCGAACTGGCGGACGAGTTTGAGATTGTCGTTCGCGTCGAAGGCGAAGGTGGTTCGATTGCCCATGGGATCTTCGATGGTCGAAAGGCGGTCGAAGCCGTCGAAGCTCATTCTTTCAACATAAAGTTCGCATTTTATTTTTTTGATTTTGCCATTCGCGTTGTAGTCGAACTCGTTCGTCCGCGAAATACCAGACCCAGGCGCCCCAATCTCGCGGAACAACAAACCGCGCTCGTCGTATTCATTCACGACTGTATGGAACGGGTCCACTCCGGATACGGCGTCGCCGCCGCGCACGAGCACGCATTGATCATTGCCATCATAAACAAACTCGTTGGTCAGTGAACTCAAGCCATCAACAGAGTGCGTACCACGTATAAGACGATGCAGCGAATCATAACCACTGATGGCCACCCTGGTGCCGAGCAACGCGTCCGTCTCACTGCGAACTTCGGTGGCGCATTGCACAAGGTTGTCGTTTGCATCGTATGAAAAGTCAGTTGCGCAACGTGACGTGAGATTGATGGGCGTCTGGACGCGGACGCATTGATCGAGTGAATTGTAGATAAAGAGCCAGTCATTGGTGCGCGGGTCAACGATCCGAGTGACATTCCCGCGCGCGTCGCGTTCCAAGGAGGTAGTGAGTTGCACCTCTGGCTCATCGATGGCGATGGACTGAAGATAGCCAGCCTGCGGGCCGCTGCTAAAATAGCTGAACGTATCCACGCGCTGATAGCCACTGGCGTCCGCAGCGTTGGTGATGGAGGTCACCTGGCCATAGGCGTTATAGCGATGGCTATTGGTCGGCGCTCGGACCTCAACACCGTTACCGCCATTGACACCCACGCCCGCCGAAATCTCTGTGATATTTCCGCGATCATCATATACCCCCGAGGTCACATGACCGCGCGCGTCGGTGGCGGAAGTCACGAAGCCACCATCTTCATCGCCGGTGTCCCTTATCCCGAACCCACCCGAGACGTTTTCCGTGTTCTTCTCAAAGTCCTGCACCGCACGGTGCGCAAAGCTGCCGTCCTGGGACGTTGTCTGTCTAGGTCCGGCGGCGAAACGACCCTTGATGGTGCCGTCCCAGCCTTTGC
>JBKJOA010000113.1:0-3172 GCA_046593365.1 Limisphaerales bacterium | reverse complement strand
CGGCGTCGTGGTCTGGAAGTAATTATTCTCTCGCTCAGAAAACCGACCGAAGAATTGCGGCATGACATCATCACGGAAGCCGGTCTCGACAAAATTACGGTTTATGATGAAAGCAAGTTTTCGAAAATTCTTTCGGAATTCCAGCCTGATTTAATTCACGCGCATTTTGCGACCGAACCCACGGCGACCGCTCGAATTTTTGCCGAGCAATTGAAAATCCCGTTCACATTCACGACGCACGGCTATGACATACGTCGTAAAGCACCGGTTGATTTTCGCGAGCGAGCCGAGGCGGCGGCGGCGTTGGTTACCGTTTCTCAGGCCAACGCAAGCTACATGACGGAGAGGTTTGGTGTTTCCGCTGAAAAAATTACGGTCATTCCGTGCGGCATCGACACAGAAACCTTTCGACCAGAAAAAAATAACAAGGGATCTGCCGATTCCGTTCCGCTGATTTTGTGCGTGGCCCGGCACGCGCCGGTGAAAAATCTCGTAATGCTTCTGCGCGCCTGCGCCGCGTTGCGCGAACGTCAGGTGAAATTTCGTTGTGCGCTCGTTGGCGATGGCCCGTGTCACGCAGAATTAAAATCGCTCCGAGCAGAATTGAATCTTGAAGATTGGGTGGCAATGCCCGGAGCCACGAAGCAAAACGAAGTCGTGCGCTGGTGGCAAAGTGCGAGCGTCGGTGCGTTGACCAGCGAAAATGAAGGAATGCCGGTCTGCCTGATGGAAGCGGCGGCTTGCGGAGTTCCCGTTGTAGCGACGGCGGTCGGCGGAATCCCTGAATTGGTTCAAAATGATGTCACGGGATTATTGGTGCCGCTTAATGATGTGAAAAAGTTTTCGGACGCGCTGCAGCAATTGTTGGAGGAGGCTCCTCTCCGAAACAAAATGGGCACGGCGGCGCGATGTTACGCAGAAGAAAATTTTTCCGTAAAACGCCAGGTGAATTCGCTTTTGAAGTTGTGGTCCAACCTGCTCAAACCGAAAGGCCTCGCATTGGTTGAAGATCCTTTTGGCGTGGCGAATGATCCGGAAATGCCGTCGTTGGCGGTGGCACTGGATCCCATCAGAGCGAAAAAGGAATTGAAACGAGGGTTGCAGCGGCTGTCGATGGAGAATGGAATTGGTCGGCTCAAAGAAATTCGCGTCACTCGCTACAAACCCGGACGTCGCTGCGTCGTCGAATATAAAGTCATGGTGGAGAAACCCGACTCTCCTCCCGAAGAAGTCATTCTGGTCGGGAAAGTTCGTGCGCGCCGCTACGGCAACGAAGGCTATCGGCTTCTCGATGAATTTTGGCGCGCTGGTTTTGAGGCTGAGGCCAGTGACGGAATTTCGGTGCCGGAGCCGATGGGAGTGCTGCCGGAATTTAAAATGTGGTTTCAGCGAAAAATCACCGGCGAAGTTTCGTCGAACTGCTTTTCAACAACCGGCGGAATAGAACTGGCGAAGCGGATTGCAGAAGCCGCTGTGAAAATTCATCGCGCAAATATTCCCACAGACAAAACGCACACGATGACGGACGAACTACGGATTCTGCGCGACTGTTTGAAAATAGTTGCGGAAGGAAAACCGGCATGGACGAATCGGCTCGAAAAAGTTTTCCTGGGCTGTGAGCGGTTGGGACTAAGCTTGCCGCAACCCAAGCTCTGCGGAATCCATCGCGATTTTTATTCGGATCAAGTCATTGTGACGCCGGATGCGCGACTGTTTATTTTGGATTTCGATCTTTATTGCCAGGGCGATCCCGCGTTGGACATTGGAAATTTCATCGGTCATCTGACCGAGCAAAGCGTGCGAACGCAAAACCGGTTTGACGCTTTTTCTGAAGCGGAAAAAACTTTGGAAGAAACGTTTGTGAGGCTCGCTGGTGAATGCACTCGTCCTGCGGTCGATGTCTATACGACGCTGACTCTTGCTCGTCATATTTTTTTGAGCACAAAGTTTGAAGGGCGACGGCCACTGACCGAAACTTTATTGCAACACTGCGAAGAAAGATTGGCGAAATCAGGAAAACTTTAGTTGAGCCGCACCTGGTAAATTCTGGTCGGCACCGTCGCGCTCGAATCGTTAATTGTAACGACATTTCCAGTTCCAGAAACACTCGGCAGAAAGGTGGTCCAAGTGGTATCATTCAGGGAATTTTTATACTGAAGATTGTAATTTTTTCCACTGATGGTCGTGAATGAAACGGAGGCCGTTCCTCCTGTTTTAACAATTCTTGTGATGACGGGATTGCAGGTCAAAAGCTGGCCGTTGTTAATCACCGTTCCAACAATCGTTCCGCATCCCGTGACAATTGCGTTGCTGGAAATAATCAAACCGTTGGCAAACGAATGCGTTCCGCCCACAAGTTCCAAAGTGGCAACGTTGGTTCCATCTCCCACGACAAACGGCGCTCCGTTATTGATGGTCGTGGATTCCGTTTGAATGGTTCCTTTGTTGAAAGAAAATTGCCCGCCCGAATTCGTGAGCAATAATTTGTCGGTGGCCATGTTGCCTCCGGACATCGAAAACGAACCGCTTTGAATATCCAGCGAAGCCAAACTTGCCGCGTTCGTCACGATAAGATTTCCTCCCGTCATAAAAACCTGACCCGTAGAAATAAGCGGGTTGCCTACCACAAAATTTGAGGAAATGAAGGTGGTGCCGCCAGCGATATTTAACGTGCCTGACGAGGCATTGGAAATCGCAACCCGCAGATTTTGCGCCTGCACAGTGCCATTGGAAATTGTCATTTGACCCGGACCTTCCCGGCCTACCCAGATAATATCTTTCGGAATTGAAAGCAGTCCGCCGGTGACGAGAACTGTGCCGGTCGCTCCATTAAATCTGCCAATGGAAAGATCGTCGGCCAGAGTCACGAGACTGTTGGATTGGATTTCGAGAGTGCCACTCGAGCCGGGGTGGCGACCAACGGAAACGTTGGTCAAGGTCACCGACGCATTGGAGACAGTCAATTGACCCAGACCAAAACGTCCGACAGCGGTGATGTCGTTAGTGGCAACCAGTTGACCGCCGACTATGGAAACGATTCCGGTGGAACCTGTCGTGTCGGCTAGATGCACTTCCGAAAAACATTGGAGCAAACCGCCGGAAATCGTGAGCTGGCCCAAGCCTAAATTTCCAACTTTAAAAAATCCGTTGGTCACGAAAAGCTGGCCGCTCG
>JBKJOA010000049.1:0-5238 GCA_046593365.1 Limisphaerales bacterium | reverse complement strand
AGGAAAAGAGTGATGATGAGCGCGTTTGGAAAATCAATTAAAAAGGCTCCGACGATCGGGATAATCAAAAACGCACGCGGTGCGGGGCCAAAATTTTCCACCAAAGTTTTCATGCTGGCGATGGCATTGGACGTCGCGCCCAGGCCAAAGCCGCAATGCCCTCCGGCCATCACCGCGGCGTCGTAGTCGCGACCCATCGCGCGGAAAATCACGAACCAGGCAAAGAGCGCCATCACCATGATTTGAACTAGTAGAATAACCACCATCGGTTTGGCGACCGCCGCCAAATCGATCAAGCTGAGGCTCATCATGGCGATGGTCAGAAAAATCCCCAACGAAACCGAGGCAAAAACATCCACCACCTCGGTCTTGATCCAGCGCACGCCTGCCGCGTCAAAGATGTTCCGCAATACCACGCCCAAAAGCATCGCGCCAATGTAGGTGGGGAAACTGAGTTTTTGTTTTTCAAATGAGACCGCGAAATCGAAGGCCGGAGAAAAACTCGCTTTCACCATCGGCATCGGGATGGTCAATTGTTGCATGAAATAACTGATCCACGCGCCGAGTTTGATGCAGACCAGTATCAAAAGGAGATGCAAAATCCATTTTCCGCGAAAACTCTTGAGCCGTTTGAAATCATTCCAGATACCCGGTTCCCCGTTCGCCCCCATTTCCAGATGGGTCTCAGCAGAAACGGTGGGTTGAAGTTTGTTTTTCCGAATTAACGCGCCGCCCAAACTTCCGCCGAGCAATCCTCCCGCGATTAAACCAAACGTCGCCGCCGCCATTCCGATCTCCTTGGCGTTGGTCATGCCGGCTTTAATAAATTCGTCGGCAAATCCGGTCGCGGTTCCATGTCCTCCGGTGAGCGTGACGGCGCCGCACATAACTCCGAGCAAAGGCGCGACACCGAGCAATTTCGCCATGACGACACCGACGATGTTTTGCAAAAATGCGAACAGCGTCGCCAGCACCAGAAAAAAAATCGCTTGAAGTCCACCGCGTTTGGCCAAAGCCCAACTCGCGTTCAAACCGATACAGGTGAAGAATGCGACTTGAAACGGCCGATAAACATCCAGCTTTGGATTGTTCTTCAAATCGATTCCCGTTGCGACCAGCCAGTTCCACCAGTTCTCATCGACCTTGGTTCCCAATTTGAAAACCAAAAGACCGGACAAATTCCCCGCCAAAACCAAAAAAGAAATCAGCAGTCCGCTGGCGACTGGCGCAGGAATATTGAAGCGGGAAAGAAATTTAATTCGTTTCACCAAAAACTCGCCCAGCATCAAAACGGGAATCGCGAGCGCGAGTAAATACCAGGCTGAAACGATCATCGGTTCGGATGCAGTCGTAGCGTGCGGTTTGTGGTAAATCGTCAGAGCCGTTCGTCGGGACGCCCCGCTCCGGTTTCCGCGAGCGGGGCGTTAATTCTTCACGTTTACGGCTAGGGTTTGCGCAGGTGATAGAACTGGTTGCTGGAGGTCACGTTGTTGGTGACAGCGAACCGGCTGTTGATTACGACCGGGATATTGGTGACCGGTGGCCAGATCGACGAGCCGCCAGTGACCAGCGCGTTCGTGCTTTCGAGGTTGTAGCCGGTCGCGGCCGTGGTCCAGTCGAGCAACGCTTTGTTGCCCGGCAGCGCGGTGATATTGAGTTCGGGTCGGCAATCGCCGCCAGAGACTTGAAGGGTATAGGAGCCGCCTAACCCATTGATGGTATTCACAACGATGGCGAAAACAGCGTTGGCAGGAACGTCAAAGGAGTACGGAGTGAGAGTCGAAATGGCGGTACTTGTTCCGGCATCCGCCAGATAATTGAGACAGACGTTTGTGGGATTGAAGGATCCTAAATAAGCCGAACTGAAGACATCCGCCAGCGCCGAACCAAGCGTCACGGTGATACAGGCATTCGATGGGCCATTGTAGAAGGTATGCACCTCGTAATTATTGCCAGGGTCAGGGATAGGTCCGGGGCAGAGATCGACAACACCGCAGGTTGAGGCAGACGCCAGGCCATTGCGAGTCAGCCGATCGGTTGACATTGCCGGAAATCCAATACCCACGAACCCGTTGATGGTGACCTCCGGACACAACTCGCACGCGCCGCTGCCGACGGCGCAGGTGGCCGGGTAAACAAACACCGTGGCGCAATTAATCGTGCCGAGGGCACCGGCGGCGTCATCCGTGATTTCCAATGTCCAAGTACCGTTCACGGCCGATCCGCTCTTGCCAATGAATGCGGACAGTGAACCTTCCGAGCGGAACGTGTCGGCAAATGGCGCGCTCCCCGCCGTAATGGACGCTGCGGCCAGATCGCTGAATCGAGTGCGACCGGACACTGAACAGTCCGTGCCATAGTCATCAAATGTTCCGCCGTTGTCCGTGGTCAACTCCACGCGCGTGCCATCCGGCCCGACGAGAAAAATATCCAGGTCAGCGTCCGAAGTGTGAGAAATTTGGAAGGAAACTTCCACCCGACCTACCGGCGCGACGATTCCACTGACGGAAAATAATCGGTTGACCGTTCCTAAGTCGGGAATGGGCGTGGCAATATTGTTTACGAAAGAAACCGGCACTCCGGCGGAACCAGAATTGATCACCCCCGGAACGGCGAAGGTGCCGTGATTGCCTGTTTGCACGACGAGTCGAAGCTGGATATTCGTGCCGCAAACAAAGGCGGGCGCGGTGGAAATCTGAAACGGCGTGCTGTTGGTGCGTTTGCCGCCTATCGCAATGTTCGGATAGCTGGAGAACGGTTGGGTTACAGTTACTCCTGGGGTATCGGAATAAAGCGTGGCCACAATGTTGGTGGTGGCGTCAGCCGCAGTGTTCGTGATGACGATGTTCAAGTAATTACATTCGTTGGGGTCCACCGTCCCGTTGCCGTTGCCCGCCGAGATGCTCGCGCCTGCCGTTTGGGCTAGGGCCGCATTCGTGAAAGTCAGCACCACGTCATTACCTGTGCCGCCGTCGTAATCGATGCGGAACTGCATCCCGCTGGCGGTGAAGACCGCATTGTCCGCCAAACCCGCAAACGTGCCGGTGATCGCTTCCGCAGCATCGTTGTTCAAAATCGTGAAAGTAGCACCCGGTATGGGTGCATTGGAGGAACCGAAGATGGCGGTGACGTTGAGCGTCGCTCCGCCGAGGCTATTCGAACCGCGAACGTTCAACTGGTCATAGTTGACGCCGGGCAACAGACCAGTTAGTTCCACATTGAAATCCGAACTCGCACCGGAGAAAACCACATTGCTGGAAGTAAGGGTGCCGGGGCTTGTGCCGGGCACCACCGATCCGCCCAACGTGTTGGTAATATTTCCAACCGTGCCGGAGCCGCCCAGGATGCCTAGGCCACCGATGGTCACATGGCTTTGCGGCTGCGAACCATTGACGAGCAGCGTTCCTTCGTTGACGCGTGTGGTGCCTATGTAGGTGTTGTTGTCGGACAAAGTCATCGCGCCCGTGCCGGACTTGGTAAACCCACCGGGGCCGCTGATCACCCCGCTGAAAACCGTTGAGGAGTTGTTAAAACCGGGTGCAAGCGTCGATGCCGGAATTGTGTTGATTACGACGTTGCCCGAACCAGCCAAGGAACCAATGGCCTCATCCTGGGTGATCTCAAACAGTCCCGAGGAATTCACCGTGACCGCAACCGTATTTGGAAGTTGAGCGTTCACTTCAGTCCGCACCACGTCGGCGTTTGCCCCGCCACTGCCATCCCCGATGACGAGGTTGTTCGTCATCGAAGCGTTCTCGATGGATTTCGCCAGCACCAGCGTGCCGGCGTTGACGGTGGTGACACCCGCGTAGGTGTTCGCGGAACCGCCGCTGAATATCAACGTCCCGGTATCAATCTTGGTCAACGCGCCCGGTCCACTGATCGCCCCGAGCAAATTCAGCGGACCCGTCCCCTGCGCACTCATAACCGTGTTAGCGGCCAGCGCGATTGCACCGGCCCAGGAATTCGATGCAAAAATTGACTGGATCGCGCCTGAGGAAGCGGTGCTGTTAAGAGTAAGCAATTCATTTCCGACATTGATTCCGTTCAACCTCAAGGTCGCATCGGCGTTGATGGATACGCCACCGGCCGTGGTCCCCGCCGCAAAGTCGTCGGCGAGCAGGAGTCCGCCCTGGTTAACTGTGACCGCTCCGGTGAACGCATTGGAGTTGATGAGGCTCATGATTCCGCTACCATTCTTGATGATCCCGCCGGCGCCGCTTATGGCCGCAAAGATCTCGAGGTTAAATATTGCATTGGTAACCGTGAACGTACGGGTGGCGCTGCCTAGGGCCAAATTCCCGGTAATCTTCGCAGGATTTGCGGGACATGACGCCGTGAGGTTGTTGTTCATTGTGAGCGTACCCGCACCGGTTGTAATATCTCCGCCGATCAGGGTCAGCGCGCCCACAAAATCCGAGAAGCCGTTCAAATCCAGCAGACCGGATTCGTTGATGAGAATCGGGACGGACGAGTTGATCCCGTTATTGGCGGTGTAGCGCACGATGTCGGCATTCACGCCGCCCACACTGTCGCCAATCGTCAGCAAGCTCGAAGCTGAGATCGCGAGCGTCTTGCCCAGTTCCAAGATGCCCTGGTTGACCGTGGTAGGGCCGGTGTAAGTATTGGCGCTAGCGCCTGAAAAGATCACGGTTCCAAGGCCAGAAACCTTCGTGATCCCGCCCGTGCCGCTGATGACGCCCGACAGGTCAAAGGTGGTGGCGACAACGTTCGCAAGGAGAGACATCTGGGCATTCAGTACGATCGGGCCGGTCCAGCCGGAGGCACCGACTCCTTGCAAAGCGCTCGCACCAATACTGGTAAGCCCTTCTCCGCTGACGGTCACACCATCAATGGTCAGGTTGCTCCCGTTCAATACTGTCCCTGCCGCCGTGCTTCCAAGTCCGCTGGCGTGTTGCACAAGGAGAAATGCGTCATTCAAGGTCGTCAGCCCGGAGTAGGTGTTGGCGCCGCTGAAGTCCACCCTGCCGCCGGAGAAGCCGTTCACGGTAATACCGCCAGAACTAGAGATGACTGCTGAAACGAGGAGGTCGGGGATCGCAGTGCCATTGACAATGTCGAAGGTGCGGATGGCGGTGCCAAACAGTTGGAGATTTCCGATGATGGTGGATTGTGTGGCGGAGGCGTTGACCGTCACATTGCCGTTCAAGCGCAACAAGCCGGCGGCACCGCTTTCCGCCGTGCCGCCCGTCATCACCAAACCGCCAAAGATGTCGC
>JBKJOA010000271.1:0-6026 GCA_046593365.1 Limisphaerales bacterium | reverse complement strand
CTCATCAAGGACGATGGAACGGCTCGTGGTTTCACCCAGATTTTGCTGACCTACACTTTGAGCGCCATCACCGCGCTGCTGGGCATCGCCACGCTCTGGCTCGCTTGCGGGACGCTGGCGCGTGACATCGAAGAGGCGCAAATCCAAATGGTCGCTGTCAAACCCATTGCCCGCTGGCAAATCTGGATCGGCAAATGGCTGGGCATCCTTTCACTCAACGCCCTGCTGCTGGCGATAGCGGGCTGTAGCGTTTATTTTCTTTTGCAATGGCGGGCGAATCGCCTTTCGCCCGCGCAACAAACGGTATTGCGCAACGAAGTGCTGGTGGCGCGCGCCTCGGTGAAAGAAATTTTGCCAGACTTCCGCGAAGCGGTTGAAGCTGAATTGCAACGACGATTGCAAACAGTTCGCACTGGCGTCTCCATCAATCCGACGAACATTCCTGAGATTCGCAAACAGATCGAAGAACAGCTTAAGGCGGGAATACAATCCGTGCGCGCCGACGGTTATCGCCCGTGGCGAATTGATCTCGGCCGCGCCAAAAATTCGTTGCGCGACCAGCCGCTTTTTTTGCGCGTGAAATTTTTCACGGCGCAGAATAATCCTTCCGGGACATTTATCGGCTTGTGGCAAGTGGGCAACCCGGAAACCAAGCGAGTCTGGCGTTCCGAACCGATGAGCCTCGCCCCGGAAACGTTTCATGAATTTCCCATCCCTCCCAACTTGTTTGATGAGAACGGAATTCTCACCGTGGTTTTTGGAAATGCAAATCAGGAAACCCTGCTTTTCCCGTTGGAAGATGGTTTGGAAGTGCTTTATCGCGAGAGCAGTTTCGGGGTCAACTTCATCCGTGGTCTGGGAATTATTTTCTTTTGGCTGGCGCTGCTCGCCGCACTCGGTCTGGCTGCTGCCAGTTTCCTTTCCTTTCCGGTTGCCGCGTTTGTTTCACTTGCCGTTTTGCTGATTGGCCTTTCGAGCGGCACTTTGTCCAGTGTCGTGCAGGAAGGAACCATCCTGGGTGTGGACCACGAATCCGGCGCGGCGGTTTCGGGTTCCGTCCTCGACACGGTGATGGTGCCGGTTTTTCGCGCGATGCTGAAGGTCATCAATCTGGTGCAAAAATTTTCACCCATTGATTCATTAAGCACCGGACGCAGCATCACCTGGACACAACTCGCGCTGGCTGGCACGCAAATCGTTTTATTTCTGGGCGGAATTCTTGCTGCCATCGGCATCTTCACCTTTTCACGCCGTGAATTAGCCACCGCCCAAGGAAACTCATAATGCATTTCGCGCAATCGAAATTCTATAAACCGTTTTTACTGCTGGTGGCGGGGGCGCTGTTTTTCGCGGTTTCCCGAGTGCAGCGGGCGATGAACCACGATCGCGAGACGCTCGGTTTGACGCGCGTCACACCGCTGGAAAATGCACCCCCCGTCCTCGCGTTCACGACGGTTGCGCTGGGCGGTTTTCGTGGATTGATTGCCAATGCGTTGTGGATTCGCGCGAACGATTTACAGGATGAAGACAAGTTTTTTGAGATGGTGCAGCTCTCGGATTGGATCACCAAACTCGAGCCGCACTTTGGACAGGTCTGGTATTTTCAAGCGTGGAACATGGCTTACAACATTTCGGTGAAGTTCAAGGACCCGGCTGACCGCTGGCGCTGGGTGGAACGCGGAATCGAATTGCTGCGCGATCAGGGCATTCCGTGGAATCCCGATGAAACGCTTCTTTATCGCGAGCTTTCCTGGCTTTTCCAGCACAAGATGGGGAATAACCTCGATGACGCGCACCAGTTTTATAAAACAGCCTGGGCTGCGGAAATGACGGATTTATTCGGAGGGAAACCGAATTTCGCCACCCTGATTTCCGCGCAAACGCTTGAGGAGAAAGAGCGCGTCAAGACGTTGCAGGAAAAATATAAAATGAATCCACAGTTGATGAAGGAAGTGGACGAACTTTACGGCCCGCTCGAATGGCGATTGCCGGATGCTCATGCCATTTATTGGGCCGAGGCAGGTCGTCGCAAGGCGAAGAAAGAGGATCAGGAAACATTGCGTCGCTCAATTTATCAGACCATGCAAATGGCGTTTGTGCGCGGCGGTCTCAAAGAAAACAAGATCGATAAGACATTCACACTCGGTCCCAACCTGGATCTTGTCGGAAACGTCGTTCGGGTTTACGAGACAATGATGGCCGAGGATCCGACCAACCAGAGCATCAAGACCGGGCAAAAAAACTTCGTGGTGAACGCAATTTATTTTCTCTACGTCGATTATCGTGAAGCCGAAGCGAAACGTTGGTACCAGTATCTGGAGAAGCATTATCCGCAAGCGTTGGTGCATCAGAGCGGAAAAAAACTTTCGCTGGACGAATTCGTGATTGTCATGATGACCGAAGACGTTGGCGAAACGGATGTCAACAAGACGACGGCAAATATTCAGGGATTGCTGCACAGAGCATTCGTCGAATTGGCGCTTGATGAGGATGATCGAGCGATCCGTTCCTCAGCGCTGGCAACCAAGATTTGGAACCGCTTTCAAGGCGAAATCGCGGGCTCCGAGGGGCGCGTCGGTTTGAAACCATTGGACGAAATGAAACGCATTGTTCGCGAGGAAATGTTAGGTCCTGAAAGCAGCGTTTCGCCTGAGGTCCAGGCGCGAATCCGAACCAAACTGGGAATCTCTACCCCGGTTGAGACTTCGACCAACACGCCACCCGTCGCGCCGGTGGAAAAGTAGTTACCCGACCCGAAACGAAATTCGCGCGATTAAATCCCTCCCAAAACTGGTTTGGAGCCGTTGGAGAATGTCGCGGCGACGGTAGCGAACGATTTCATCCAACCAGACGCTGCTATCCACGGTGACAAACAGCGTTCCCTTGTTAATCCCGGTTGGTTTGGCGTGGGCCACAATGTTCGGGTCGATCAAATGATTCCAGACTTTCAGGATTTCGCTTTCGGATTGGCGGCGATCAATGCGTAAATCAGATAAAATCCTCGGCATGATGTCGCCCGCACTGCGGGAATTTTTCGCCCGCGCAATTTCCACCGGGGCGAGATCGATGCCGCGCCAGTCGGCCAAAATGCGTTGCCTGGCAGAGGGTTTGCGCGGGCCGCGTTTGAAATTCGTGTAATTCGGTTGCACTTGGTTCTCGAAAAATTCTTCGCCGCCTAATTAATCATACCTTGGGATGTTCATCCAGCACGAGAACGCCGTGCGGCGGCAGATCGTAGTTTCCGCTGAAAGTGCATCCCGTCAGAAAATCATGCATCGGTTTGTAAAACTGGATTCGCACCGGCGAATTTTGATGGTTCAACAAAAAGTAAATTCGCGTGTCCTCGTTCTGCCTCATGCTGACCTCCACGGTATCGGGCACTTTCAACAACGGGAACAGGTTGCAAAGATGACGCAACCAAACCACCAGGTCGTAGTAAAAGGATTGCTGGCACATGGTGCCGATGTAGATGGCTTTGCCTGCGCCAAACTCGTTCAACGTAATGGCCGGGCGGCCCGCGTAA
Organism: Limisphaerales bacterium; assembly: GCA_046593365.1. Classification (GTDB taxonomy): domain Bacteria; phylum Verrucomicrobiota; class Verrucomicrobiia; order Limisphaerales; family CANJXF01; genus CANJXF01. The sequence continues at coordinate 2,503 of JBKJOA010000271.1, read as the reverse complement.
AAATCTTTGGTGTAATTCGCAATCGTCTGGCAACCCTTCGGTTCGATAATATCGCACCAATATTTTGCCGCGTGCAAATGGCTGGTGTGAAACCCGCCTTTGAACGTCAGATGATTTTCCTCGCCGGGCGGCAATGGATCAAATTCCTGAACTTCCAACCCAAAGAGGTCCGTCATATTGTGCGGAAAACCGCAGTCCGGCGCGATGTGATGCTCATCAATCATCCCGGTGTTGAAGGTGCTGACGAGGGTCCCGCCATTTTGGACATATATTTTCAATGCGTCGGCTTCACCTCCGGCCAACATGTGCAAGGACGGCGCAAAGACGATTTTGTATTTGGATAAATCTTCGGTGGGCCGGGCGAAATCCACGGGAATATTTCGGTCGTGCAAGGCGCTGTGGAAAAGTTGCAAATGATCTCGTTGCTTGAACAACTGGTTGGGCTGACGTGGAAATTCGAGCGCCCATTCGTTCTCGTGGCTGTAAAGAATACACGTTTCCGCGATGACTTTTGTGTTTTTGATGATGGGCGCCAGAAGTTTTAATTCATGGCCAATCTGGCTGATTTCCTTGTAAACGCGATTTTCGCCACGCCCATCGTGAGTCAAAACCCCGCCGTAAAATTTTTCCGAACCAATTCTCGGTTGACGCCAGAAAAAATAGAGCACCCCGTCCGCGCCGCGCGAAATAAGTTGATAGGTAAAAAGTCGCACCACACCCGGACGCACCAGAGAATTCACCTGCTGCCAGTTGACGTGCCCGGCCTTTTGCTCAATCACCCAGAAACCTTCGTTACCGTCGGGAGTTTTTGATCCGCTTTTTTTAAGCGAGCGCAACAAATCGATTTCGCAGGCATTTTCCGCAGACTTCGATTTGATCGTCGCATTGCTGTTCACTCCCACAAAATCGAGCGCCCCGGCCACGTCGAACAAATCAAGGTGCTGAGTGAAGGCGCGCAAATTTGTGGTCACGGGCGCATGAGGGGTCAGCTCGTGCAGCAAGTCGGCCTGCATTTTCACGTAGGCCACAACCGTGTCGCTGCAAAAACGCATCCAATCCAGGACGAGCGCGGGATTGTGAACGGTCGGTGCGGACATCGGCATGGGGACATGGCTCCAGTCCATCACCATTTGGCTCCAAAACTGGGTCCCCATCTTTTGATTGAGACGTTCCACGGTTTGATATTTTGCCTGGAGCCAGGCGTGCCAATCGTGCCGCGTTTCCTCGTTGAAACAACCCTGCTCCGTGTAGCCACCGATGTTGTTGTCGATTTGCCAGCCAATCAGTTGTGGATTTTTTCCAACGGCGGCAACCATGGCGCGGATAATTTTTCTCGAATAATCCCAAAACACGTCGCAGTTCAGACAAACGGCATGGCGCGTTCCTTCGTGCAGTGATAAACCATTTTCGCCCATCGGCAAAAGTCCGGGATGTTTTTTCGCGAGCCAGATGGGGGGCGCGGCGGTGGGTGTGGCCAGGACGATTTTGATTCCGGCTTCGCCCATCACATTCATCACACGATTGAGCCAATCGAAGTTGAACTTGCCCTCCTCGGGTTCGCAGAGGCCCCAGACAAATTCGCCAATGCGCGCCACGTTCACTCCGGCGTTCTGCATCAGTTCGGCATCTTTTTTCCAGCGCGCCTCCGGTTCTTCGGCGGTTCCGGCATGTGGAAAGACCCAATGTTCAGGATGATAATCAACTCCGAAATACATAATACATTCTCCGGTTGGGGTGTGCCTGACTTTAGATGCCTCGCCGGATTGCGCAACGAAAATACGCAGAGCGACCATGAAAAACCCAAACCCCAAAAACGGTGCGATAAAGGCCCTTCGATTTTCCAACCGAAAAATGTTTCTTTGTTTTCATTTGATATGGTGGATAGTTCTCTCGCTCTCGTTGCGGATTCCCCCCCGCCGGGGTGACAGACGAATGAAAATAAAAAAAGGCGCAAGCAGGAGGCTTCTTTCAAGAGTTCCTCCTGGGAGCGTAATTCTAAATGATCTAAATGATCTAAATGATCTAAATGATCTAAATGATCTAAATGATCTAAATGATCTAAATGAGCCCAGTTTCTCCAAAGATGAGGGATTTTGCCGGGCGCTTAATTGCGCATGAGGCGAAGCAAAATAAATCTTCCCCAAAAAAAACACTCCTGGACTTTCCCTTGATTGAGAAGCTGCGTCCGTTTTTGACGACACTCATGGGCAGCGCCGGTTTTCATGCGCTCCTTTCTCGCTCGCTCGCACTGTCCAGAGAGGAATTTCCGTGGCTGCGCGCGGTGCATGTCAAAGCGGATGGCTCTTTGGATGGATTGGGTGAACTGAAAACGCAAGTGGACGCGGACGAATTTCTCGAGGGCAGAATGGTGATGCTCGCCCAGTTGCTTGGACTGCTGGTGGCTTTCATCGGCGAAATTTTAACGCTGCAATTGGTGCTCGAGGTCTGGCCGAAACTCTCCCTCCAGAATTTCGATTTTTTTGGGAAAGAAGATAAAAATGAA
>JBKJOA010000188.1:0-3054 GCA_046593365.1 Limisphaerales bacterium | reverse complement strand
AAATCCGTCAAGAAGCCGGCGTGAAAGCGCCGGAGTTTATTTATCTGGAACAACTCGAAGCAGGCACGTTATAAAACGAATGAAATCCACCGTTTATCTCATCCTCTTCCGCGGCGTTAGCCCTAAGGATTTAGACCCCTAAGTTGTTACGGATTTATAACTGCTCCCGCTGAGGCGATGCGACCGGCTGCTCTGTCAGTAAATCTTGTTGAGCAGCAATTGTTTTTAGGTAAAAGACCGAATGAGACGGGCAGCAGACAATCGGTCAAGCCATTCTCGAAAAAAACGCTTGTATTTTAATGGGAATGCTAACATATAAAGGAGTTCCCAACTTAAACCTTAAACCCAAGTGATATTTATGAAACACAAGTTCCTATGGGCAAGCGTCCTGACGCTGGCAATCACGATAAACTCCCAAGTCGAGACGTTCGGCCAAACCAATGGCACAATTCTGATTAGTACGCGCAAGGGACAAGACCTGTCCTACTCTTCTACTGACTTTACAGATCAAAGAGGACCGGGCCAAGCTTCGCAGGGCGACGTGGCGATGGCTCAGTTGCTTGGAGACAATGGCTATTCTTCGCGCATCATTGTGGACGCCGCGCTCAATACCGCCTTGGGTGGCAATCCAACCCCGTTTCTGACTCCAGGGAACCCGGATTTCAATGCCAATCTGGTGATCCTGTCGGGCAGTAGCGGCTCGGCAGATGTCCCGGGAATGACAAATAATGGCATCCCGATAATGATTGGAGAGCACTCATGCATAGGCGACCGACCTCTAGTGTGTTCCTGCCTTATGTACACCAACGGGACTCAAAGTGCTAACATCACCGATACCACGAGCTATGCCAACGTCACCGATACAAACAGCGTCATTATTGGAACAAATGGTGGCCCTGGTGGCCAGTACATGAAAGTTCTTCAACCCACCCATCCAATCATGCAGGGCATCCCGCTCGATGCGCTAGGTCGGGTCAAAATTTTCCGTGACAAATATCCGGAAGAGAATGCTCACGTTCCTCTCGCGGGCAAGGCGAACTATCAATATAGCTGGACTGTCATACCCGACACCAATGCGGCAGCAGGCACAACGATCATTGGAATACTGGATCCAAACACGACCTTTTACGCGAATGGTAATTGGGATGCTACGCACCCCAAAAGTGGCCAGCGTGCGGTCTTGGCCGTCAACGACATTGGCGGAATACTCGGCGACGGCTCTGCCAACACAGTCCGCCTTGCCCATTGGTTGGTCTGTGAGGATGGCTCTAGCGGTGTCCGCAGAATGTTCAACGCCCTGACTGATATTGGCCGTGTTATTTTCATGCGGACTGTAAAATGGTCGTTGAGTCAGCCGCTCACACCGTATCAGCCATTGAACATCAATGTCGCTGCCCTGAGCAACACAAGCCTCCAGATTCAATGGACCGCGTCGGCCACTAAGAACTACAAGATTCTAGCCAGCGCAAACATAGCTACTCCGCTGTTCAACTGGGAGACCTTGGCCCAGGATATTCCCGGGGTTAATGGCACCATTCAGAAAACGCTGAATATCGGTGCGGCACCACAGGTTGCTTTCCTGAGAGTTGTTGCAGTGCCATAAACGGCGTGCAAGTTGAGCCAGTCCGCACGGCATGTGCGGACTGGCCATCACTCAGAAACCGGCAGTGGGTTTTTCTACTCGCGATTTAACAACAATATTTTGAAGATGGGTCAGAAGCTTAATCAAGCAACGACGCATTTTCAGGTTCGCCCAAATAGACCGATCCGCTTTGATTTGTTCCAAGAAAAAATCCCGCCCCGATATTTTGTTTCTGCAACAAAACTCCGTTGATCAAACTAACTTTTCCACTTCTTGGATTCAGGAAGGATCCTTTGAACTGTCCCGCCCTTGGAATCGTCGTCAGCTTGAATTGCGCCGAGTTGGTTGAAGTCACAGCAACTTTATTGCTCAGGTCCAAAACAATGTTGTTTGTGAGGCTATCGGGCAGGTTTCCGTTATTGAGCAGAGCAATCGCATTGGTAAATTGGAGCAGGGGAACGGCTGATGTCGCGTTATAACGCGAACCAAGGATGTCCGCGGTGTTTGTAAAACCAGCTGGATAGATTTTGCCAAGCGCCGCCGAAGTTTTTGTCCAAAGTAATCCGCCGTGAAGATCGCCCGCGTCCGAATTTGTAAACGTCAACCAGCCAAAAATCGAACCGCTCCCTTTATACAACGGGATGTAGAGCGGCATCTCTCCATTCTCCGCCAAAAAAGTCTTTTGGCTGAATGAGGTGCCGTCGGACAAAACACCTTTAATCGAAATGTTTCCATTCGCGCTGACGGTGGTTGAAGCAAAACTATGTCCGGATGGAGCAGGGGATGGATCGTCCGCGCCAGGCAAAACAAAATTGTATTTTCCGGCAAAGTTCGTCGCACTTTTTGAAAGAAGGAATGTGGCGCGGTGCCCAAACAAATCGTTGGTGAACGAGACCGCGTTTACGTTGCCTAGAACCTGTTCATTCGTCAGGCCAAAAGAAATTTGCAAAGGCGTTTTGCCTCGACGCGCGACGGTAATTTGCGCCGTTTGATCGACATAAAATTGGCCGGTCATCGGATAAGCCAAACCTGCGCTCCAGATTTTTCCGGAGAATTTTCCTTTGTTAGCTACCTTGATATTAAAGAGGCCGGAACTGTCGTGGGCTGGCTGATTCGTGTCGTAGAACAACCCGCTGTAAGTGCCCAATGATTGCAGAAACGGATTCGGTACAAAGTAAGCAACGAGATTTAAATTCGAGATCATTTGAAACGAGAGCTTCGGATTCCGTGAAGAGTCGCTCCACTCCGCGAATAGATAACCTGCTGCGGGTTTTGCTGTGACCGTGTAAAATTTTCCAATTTCCAATAGCTGTCCATTGAGGTTGGGACTAATGGAGCCGTTGCTGTTCGTCGTCAGTGTCGCGATGCTTGTCACCGGGTCGTTAAACATGCGCGCGAGACCATGCAAATTCGTTTTGCTGCCAACTGCGGGAAATCCTCCGCCGACGACAATTCTCTTGTCGTCCTGAAGC
>JBKJOA010000382.1:0-8203 GCA_046593365.1 Limisphaerales bacterium | reverse complement strand
CCACAGAAAGAATCGGCGCGCCAACAGAAATTTTCTGTCCTTCTTTGACGATGATTTTTGAAACTTGACCAGCGGCGCTTGACGAAATCGGCGTCACCGCTTTGCCTGTTTCAAGTTCAATGATGGTCTGACCTTTGGTGATTGTGTCGCCTTCTTTGACGAGAATGTTGACGACGGTTCCTGAGTCCGCGCCTTCGCCGAGTGGAGGTAATTTGACGTCCATAATGCGATTTAAGTGATCGAAAGAATTTCTGGAAATATTTTTTCTGGATTTACACCCAAATCTTTAATGGCGTTCGCGACAACTTGCTGCTCGATTGCACCTGATTTTGCCAACGCCCACAACGTCGCAATCACGGTTGATTCGGCATCGACTTCAAAAAATCGGCGCAAAGCCGGTCGTGTGTCGCTGCGCCCGAAACCGTCAGTTCCCAAAGCGGTCAAGCCGCCTGGAATCCACCGGGTAATTTGCTCTGGAACAAGTTTTACAGAATCAGAAACGGCGATGAACGGACCTTTTTCATTCGCGAGCAAAGTTTCGACGTAAGATTTTTTCGGCGACTCCATCGGATGGAGCATGTTCCAGCGTTCAGTTTTCAATGCATCGTAGCGCAGTGATTTGTAATTCGTCGCGCTCCAAACGTCGGCAGAAACATCGTAACGCTCGGCCAAAATTTCCTGCGCGCGCAAAGCGGAGCGGATCATCGCACCGCTGCCGAAAATTTGTGCTTTATGTTTTTTGCCTTCTGCGCCGATCTTGAATTTGTAAAGCCCCTTCAAAATTCCCTCTTCGACGCCATGCGGCATTAGCGGCATTTGATAATCTTCGTTGTAGAGCGTGACGTAATAAAAAATCTCTTCGCCCTTTTCATACATGCGTCTCAAACCATCGTGAATGATGACGGCAGTTTCAAAATCAAAAGCGGGATCATAGACGAGAAGGTTTGGAACCGTGCTTGCCATGAGCAAACTATGGCCGTCCTCGTGTTGCAGTCCTTCTCCGTTGAGGGTGGTGCGGCCGTAAGTTGCGCCAAGCAAAAATCCTTTCGTGCGGCTGTCCGCTGCGAGCCAGATTTGATCGCCGATGCGCTGGAAGCCGAACATCGAATAGTAAATAAAGAACGGAATCATGTTCACGCCGTGATTAGCGTAAGAAGTTCCCGCTGCGACGAAAGACGAAATGGAACCGGCTTCGTTGATGCCCTCGTTGAGAATTTGTCCGTCTTTGGCTTCTTTAAAATAAGCGGCGGTCCCGGCATCGACAGGTTCGTAGAGTTGGCCGCACGAGGAATAAATTCCGAACTCGGCAAACATAGTATCCATGCCGAAGGTGCGCGCTTCATCAGGAATAATGGGAACAATATTTCGACCGATGTTTTTGTCGCGCAGCAACGAAACCAAAGTTTGCGCGAACCCTTTCGTCGTGGAACCAACGCGAGTCGGGCCGGTGCCTTTGAGGGCATAGGAAAAACTGCTCAGGGGCGGAATGGTGATTGGTTGCGCTTTGACCACGCGTTTCGGAATAAAACCGCCTAGTTTTTTCCGGCTCTCCACCAGATATTTGACGACGTGCGAATCGGGCGACGGTCGATAAAATGGATATTCCGCAATTTCTTCGTCGCTGATCGGAATATCGAAACGGGTGCGAAAATCGCGCAGCTCTTTCTCATTCATTTTTTTCTGTTGATGAGAAATGTTGCGACCTTCGCCCGCTTCACCGAGGCCGTAGCCTTTTACAGTTTTCGCGAGAATCACTGTCGGTGCGCCTTTGTGTTCCGTTGCAGCTTTGAAAGCCGCGTAAACTTTTTGTGGATCATGACCGCCCCGCGTGAGTTTGCGAAGTTCGTCGTCGGTCAAATCGTTCACCAACTCCAGCAACTCAGGATATTTCCCAAAAAAATGTCGGCGAATATAACTGCCCGGCTCAACTGTATATTTTTGATAATCGCCATCGACACATTCTTCCATGCGTTTGACGAGCAGTCCGGTTTTGTCCTTCGCCAGCAACGTATCCCAGTTCGATCCCCAAATAACTTTGATGACATTCCAACCCGCGCCGCGAAATGCGCCTTCGAGTTCCTGAATAATTTTTCCATTGCCGCGAACCGGCCCGTCGAGCCGTTGCAGATTGCAATTCACTACCCAAATTAAATTATCCAGACGTTCGCGAGAGGCCAGAGTGAGCGCACCCAGAGTTTCCGGTTCATCACATTCACCGTCGCCGACGAACGCCCAGATTTTCGGCTCGTTTTCCGGTATCAAAAGACCTCGTGCTTGTTGATAGCGAATGAAGCGTGCTTGATAAATCGACATGATCGGGCCGAGACCCATCGAAACGGTGGGGAATTGCCAGAAGTCCGGCATTAAATAGGGATGCGGATAGGACGAAAGCCCGCCGCCCGGAGCGAGTTCTTGTCGAAATTTGTGCAAATCTTTTTCGTCGAGTCGCCCTTCGAGAAAAGCGCGCGCATAATTTCCGGGAGTGGCGTGGCCTTGGAAATAAATTAAGTCGGCTGGGCGTTCGTCTTCGCCGCCGCGAAAAAAATGGTTGTAGCCGATTTCGTAAAGCGTCGCGCATGATGCAAAACTGGAAATGTGTCCGCCGAGACCGTCGTGTTTGCTGTTCGCATTGACAACCATCGCCATCGCGTTCCAGCGGATGATGCTCTTGATGCGGCGTTCGGTGTCGCGGTCGCCCGGAAAATTCGGCTCGTCTTCGGGCGCGATCGTATTGATGTAAGGCGTGCGAATCGGATCGCTCTCCGTTTGCGAAGTAATGTCTAGGTATCGTCTTTTGGGTTTCACTGTCTAAAAAATCTAAAAATCGCCGCGCGTTTCGCAACAAGTAAGGCAGAGTTGTAAGTTGGCGAACCCAGTCCGCCAACTTAATTTTTGCGAATTCTTTGTTAATTCTTTTTGATTGAGCCTTTGAATTTTGAATTCCACGATTCCTTGGCGAAGTTTCGCTTCCCTCCCGTCACGCGCACCGTAATCTTACGCCAACTCTTTACCTAGTGTGCTTGAAAATGGTCAAATTCTAACTTTTCCATGAAGTATTTAGACCTGACCTTGACAACGCCGGCTGAAAACCTCGCCTGTGACGAGGCTCTTCTGGATTTTTGTGAGGAAACCGGCGGCCCGGAAATTTTGCGCATCTGGGAACCATCCGCATACTTCGTCGTTGTGGGCTATGCGAATAAAGTTGATGTAGAGGTCAATTCGGGACTTTGCCGCGAGAAAAATATTCCAATTCTACGACGCTGTAGCGGAGGCGGAACGGTTGTGCAAGGCCCCGGCTCTTTGAATTATTCGCTGATTCTGAACTTTACCGAGAACCATTGTCTGCAAACGATCACGGGAGCGAATCAGTTCATCATGGGGAGACACCGCGATTTGTTGGAAATGCTTTTGAATTCCAGCGTTAGCATCGAAGGCCACACCGATTTAGTCATCGGCGGACGGAAGTTCTCCGGCAATGCGCAGCGAAGAAAGAAAAATTTTCTCTTATTTCACGGCACGTTTCTTCTGAATTTTAAAATGGAACTGATTGAGCAACTGCTTCGCCTGCCGTCCAAACAACCTTGCTATCGCGAACGCCGCTCACATCTTAATTTCTTGATGAACCTCCATAAGCCATCCGCAGAACTGAAGCGCATGTTGAAATCCGGTTGGAATGCTACAGATGATTTGAATTTCGTTCCCAATCTTTCTCATTTTGTGGATGACAAATACAGTCGTGCAGAATGGAATTTTAAATTCTAAAGGCAAAAAAACTGGGCGAAACGAACATGGCCAAGTGTGTCATGCCCGTCCGCCCAAGTGATCGCAGGAGGAACTACGATCTAAAGAGGGACTGCCCCCCAAAGTGCAACCAATCACTTCAAGGGGCAGTCCGGTTTTCCCCCCAAACAACAATGGCAGCTTAGTTTTTCGGCAACGTACTGCAATCGGGATACCCCTTTTCCCGCCCTAGGTGAATAGCTGATGATGTTAGACAAAACGGACTAAGCTTTTTGTGGAAACGAAGAGTCAAAGCTTTTTACCATCTGCGCGAGACCATCGAAGTTTCCACTTGGTTTGGCCATGTAAGAGTTCGCTCCCAGAGCATATGCTTGATCAATGTCATTGGTGTCGCGCGAGGAAGTCAGAACGATTACCGGCAAATTTCTTAGTTCACCGGGCTGCTTTCGCAACCATTCGAGCATTTGCAATCCCGAGGTACCCGGCAGATTCAAATCGAGTAGCACTAGGGACGGCATTGGGTTTCCCTCGCCCCCATCAAGATCAGGAACGCGCTGGAGATAAGCCATCGCCTGCTCGGCATCCGTCAAAACGCGCAAAAGGCTTGTCAGCTTGGCCCGATAAAACGCGCGTTGCAAAAGAAGCGCGTCATTCAAATCGTCCTCGATCAGCAAAACGGTGAAAGGTGAAGTGTTCATTTTAATGGGCGTCAATATCCGTTGGCACCACGGCAAAGTCATTGATGCTCCTGATTTCGCGCTCGATTTAGAATTTATTACACTGCATCCGTTTGTCTAAACTTTTTTTCTCAAGGGAAGATTTGTTGAAATTCCACCACGACTTCTCCATTGTCGCTCCATGGATGAATTAGATCAGTTGGATGAATTATTAACCTGCCGGTTGGATTATGGGCGCAAAGTGGTTGAGCCTTGTTCGATTGTTATTTTTGGTGCAAGCGGTGATTTGACCTCGCGCAAACTCATTCCTGCTTTGTTCCATCTCTTTTGCGAAAAACAATTGCCGGACCCGTTTCGTATTATCGGCTTTGCGCGGCGCGAAAAACCAGACGCGGCATGGCGCGACGAATTGAAGGTTGATCTGGAAAAATTTTCCCGAACGAAAAAAGTCGATGAAACACAATGGAAAGCTTTTGCTGAAAACGTCTTTTACTGCCAGGGCGAATTTTCTGATTTGCAGGCTTACAAAAAACTTTCCGAACAATTAGCCAGCTTTGGAAACGAACAGCTTTGCCGCAATTTGCTTTTTTATCTTTCGACTTCGCCGAGCCAATTTGCTGAAGTGGTCGAACATTTGCATAAAGCGGAACTTCTCCAACGCCAGGAGAAAAGCAAATTCTGGCAGCGCGTCGTCGTCGAAAAACCATTTGGACACGACCTCACTTCGGCGCAACAACTCAACACCGAACTGACTCGGTTTGCTCACGAAAAACAAATTTATCGCATTGACCATTATCTCGGCAAAGAAACCGTCCAAAACATTTTAATGTTCCGTTTTTCCAACGCGATTTTCGAACATCTCTGGAATCGCCAGACCGTCGAACAAGTTCAAATCACCGTTGGCGAAAAACTCGGCGTCGGAGGGCGCGGCGGTTATTACGAAGAGGCCGGCGCGTTGCGCGACATGGTGCAAAATCATTTGCTGCAAGTCCTCGCGCTGGTGGGAATGGAACCGCCCGTTTCCCTCGAAGCCGAAGCAGTCCGCGATGAAAAAGTTAAATTGCTCAAATCAATTCGCCCGCTTCATCCGAGCCAGGTCGCGGGCAGCGTGGTTCGCGGCCAATACACCGCCGGAGAAATTGAAGGGCAAAAGCGAATTGCTTATCGTAGCGAAATAAAAGTTAAACCGGATTCGAACACGGAAACTTATGTCGGAATGCGTTTGGCTATCGACAACTGGCGCTGGTCGGGCGTCCCGTTTTATTTGCGAACCGGAAAAAGTCTTCCGATGAGCGCGAGTGAAGTTCGCATTCAATTTCGCCCAACTCCAAACGTTTTGTTCGCAGCCCAATGCGGAACAAGGCTCGATTCAAACGCGATCACGCTACGTTTGCAGCCGAACGAAGGAATTTTTCTGCGCTTCAATGGAAAAGTTCCCGGCACGAGTCAGGAAATTCGCCCCGTGCGAATGCACTTTGATTATGATTCCGAATTCGGCGCTTACACGCCAGAGGCTTATGAACGTCTTCTCCTCGAAGTTTTAGCGGGCGACGCGACACTCTTCATTCGTCGCGACGAAGTTGAAACCGCCTGGAGCATTGTTGATCCCATTCGCGAAGCGTGGACGGGCGTCCCGCTGACCGACCGCGAGTTTTATCCCGCTGGAACGTGGGGTCCCGTTGCAGCCGAAGAACTCCTCGCGCAACGCAATCACAAATGGCGCAAGCCGCACCCAGTCACATGAACAATCTCGAACTTAAAAATTTCACGAGCGATGTCGAACTTGCTGAATACACTGCTGCGCTTTGGCTTGAACAAGTCAAAAAAAAGCCCGCGCAAACCGTGGCCATTTCCGGCGGGACTATTGCCCGCCTGTTTTTTCAAAAAATTGCGGAACGCGCCATGGCCGAAAAAATCTTTCTCTCTGACGTGCATTTTTTTTGGGCGGACGAGCGCTGTGTTCCACCCACCGATCCAGAAAGCAATTTCGCTCTCGCCAACGAAAACCTTTTCGCCCGGCTGAATATCCAACCCGACAAAATTCACCGGCTTTGCGGCGAGTTGGATCAAGTCGAAGCGGTGACTCAAGCGAACCACGAAATTGCGCGCGTAATTTCTCCCGGCACCCCTGGAGTTCCCGTAATCGACATAGTTTTTCTTGGGATCGGTCCCGACGGACATGTCGCCTCACTTTTTCCAAATGCGCGGCTCGAAGTCCTCACCTGCGAGCAATCCTTTTTGAGTGTTGAGAATTCTCCCAAACCGCCGCCGAAACGAATTTCGTTGAGTTACGCCGCCATCGCCGCAGCGAAAGAAGTTTGGGTTTTAGTTTCTGGCGGCGGGAAAGAAGATGCGCTTCGTGACTCGCTTGTTGAAAATGGTAAGACTTCTTTGGCGCGCGTCATTCAATCACGATCACAAACGAAAATTTTCACCCAGGTAAAATTTTAATGACGTTGCTCGCTTTTGAAACCTCTTGTGATGAAACCAGCGTCGCCGTAATTCGCGACGGATGCGTAATGGCAAATTTAGTTTCTTCACAAGTTGCGCTGCACGCTGAATACGGCGGAGTGGTTCCAGAACTTGCGACGCGTGAGCATCTCAGAAATCTTTTGCCAGTTGCCAGGACGGCTTTGAGCGACGCCAAGGTTTCTATTTCCGCCCTGGATGCAGTCGCGGCGACTCGCGGACCCGGTTTGCCGAGCGCACTGATGATCGGGCTTAAGGCGGGACAGGCGCTCGCGTTCTCCTTGCGAAAACCGTTTCTTGGAATCAACCATCACGAGGCGCATCTGTATTCTCCGTGGACTTCCGGAACGCCACTTCGAGCGGCTTTTGACGAGCTTCAGCCGAATATTTCTCTCATCGTCAGCGGGGGGCACACGATGTTGGTACACGTCAAAGGAGAGTTGGACCACGAGCTTCTTGGGGAAACCGTCGATGACGCCGCAGGCGAATGCTTTGATAAAGTTGCGAAGCTAATTGGTTTGCCTTATCCAGGTGGCCCGGAAATCGACCGGTTCGCTGAGGGCGGAAATCCAAAAGCCTACGAGTTTCCGCGGCCAATGATCTACGAGCCTAATCACGATTTCAGTTTTTCTGGGTTGAAAACTTCCGTGCGCTATTTCCTGCAAAAAAATCCCGAATTACTGGATGACCGAAAACGTTTATGCGATCTCTGCGCCAGCGTTCAAGCCGCCATCGTCGATGTTCTCGTTGTGAAAACAATTAAAGCCGCGAAGAAATTTGGTGTGCGCTGTGTCACTGCATCCGGTGGCGTGACCTGCAATCGCGCATTGCGAAAACGGCTGGCCGATGCGTGCGCTGAATCTGGATTTCAATTGCGACTGGCGGAAAAAATTCTCTGTACCGACAACGCCGCGATGATCGGAATTCTGGCAGAAAGAAAACTGCTCGCTGGAACACCACCCACGCCCCTCGATGCGGATATTCAAACCAGTTGGTCGCTCGCAACGCCTGCTGCGTTTTGACTTTCGATAGACGTTCCACTAGCTTCGTCGCCGCATGAAAATTGTCCGATTTAGCGATTCTGATTTCGCCGACCGCATCCGCGAACTGACCGCAAGTTCGAGCCTTTTCGATCCAACCATCGAACAGCGCGCTCGTGAAATTGTGGATGCTGTTAAACTGCGAGGCGATGCCGCGTTGTCGGAATTTACCGAGCGATTCGACGGAGCCAAACTTGCGCCGGAACAATTCGCGGTGACGCAGGCTGAGATTTTAGCGGCCTCCGTGAAAGCCGACGACGATTTACGACAGGCTGT
>JBKJOA010000459.1:0-20887 GCA_046593365.1 Limisphaerales bacterium | reverse complement strand
ATTTACATGGCGCGCGCCGGTTACGATCCACGCGAAGCAGTTCCATTCTGGGAACGAATGTCCGAGACGAATGGCAGACAACCGCCGGAATTTGCTTCGACGCATCCCTCGAACGCGACGCGAATCGAAAATTTGAAATCGCTCATGCCGAAGGCTGTGGCCGAATACGAAAAAAGCAACAGGAGATAATTTTTCCTAAACCGCGAGCGGTCTGGAACTTTGAACCTGCTGTGTGGCGCGGCTGTGGTGTTGCGGTGCGATCAACACGACCTACATGATCGGAGTCAGCGGCTGATGCTCCGCTTGCTGCGCACGCTTACGAGTTGGAGAATCAGCATCTGCCCGCTAAATTTTCTGAACTCTTTTCCCGTTTAGCTCAAAGCGATCCCTCGCGATTTTAAAACTACAAAGAAATTTAACAGCTTCCCCTTTTGCTACAGTGATCAAGCGACAAAATAAATTCCTGCTGACGGCAAGCATTTAGGCGGTTACGGTCTGCGGCGAATGTGTTGTAAGGAAAATTGAATTTACCAAAATAGAGATATAACTGTGTCAACTCCATTAATTGAAATTCGGAATGGTCGTGTTGCAAAGGTGGCCTCATTGCGTTCTATGGGGCTGAATCCGTACCCGTCGTGCAGTAAGAGGACTCACTACACCAAAACCCTTCTCGACGAGTTTGAAAGCCATGAAGGCCAGACCGTCACGGTAGCGGGGCGCCTTATGTCATGGCGCAAGCAGGGTGCGCTGGCGTTTGCGCATGTTCAGGATCAGACAGGACGGCTCCAGTTGTTCCTGCGCCGCAACCTGGTGCAGCCAACAGATGCAAAAGATGGCATGCTCGGCTATGCCGAAACGAATTTCCTCGATTTGGGAGACATCGTTGAAGCAACGGGCAAGGTGATTAGAACTGAGCGAGGGGAAATTTCCGTTCTGGTCGAAGGACTCCGTTTGCTCACCAAGGCGATTCGTCCGCTGCCAGATCAGTGGTCTGGCCTGAAAGATCGTGAGCAGGTGCTGCGAAAGCGGTATCTCGATGCGATTCTTGAACCAGTATCTTTCGAGCGTTTTGCCACGGTCTGCAAAATCGTCGCTTCCATTCGGGCCTTCCTCAACGAGCGCGGGTTTCTCGAGTTCACCACCCCGATCATTCAATCCCAATACGGTGGAGGGACGGCCAAACCATTTAAGACGCACGTAAACGCGCTCGGTTGCGAGATGTATCTAGCCATTTCGCATGAGCTTTACTTGAAGCGATTGATCGTGGCTGGCTACGACAAGGTTTATACCATTGGTCGCTATTTCCGAAACGAGGGTATTGACCGCAGCCATCATCCGGAGTTCTCAATGGTCGAAACCATGACGGCCTACGAGAACTACGAATACAACATGAACCTGATCGAGGACATGTTCCGGCACATCGCGGTGTCGGTGTTCGGTAAAACAGAATTTACCGTGCGCGGACATGGGATTGATTTCGGAATACCGTGGCGACGCGTGAGCATGCCTGACGCCGTGAAGGAGAAAACAGGCATTGATTTCCGCGAGTGCAAGACCGTGGAAGAGGCGAATCAACAATTGGCTGCATTGAACATTCATGAGCCACAGTCGAGCATCGGCGAAGCGTTGGTAAAAGCGTTTGAGGTCACGGTGGAGAAGGAGTTGATTCAGCCAACCCTCATCTATGGACATCCCATCGAGATTTCTCCTCTGGCCAAGCCAATGGCAGATGACCCGCGCTTTGTGGAGCGATTTGAAATCTTCATAGCTGGCATGGAGTGCGGCGACAACTGGTCGGAACAAAATGACCCGGTGCATTTGTTGGAAACCTGGAGAAAATCCTACCGCGCAGAGGAGCGAGACGCCGGAAAGTTTCATACGCTGGACTTCGATTTCATTGAAGCACTGGAATACGGCATGCCGCCCACAACTGGAATCGGACCGGGCATCGAGCGCATGGTGATGATCTTCACCGGGCAGGAAAATATTGATGACGTGATTTTCTTTCCGATGATGCGGGCGGCTATTTCCCCGCTGAACGCCTCAGTTTACGGCGTCCACGAGTCCACGCTTGCGCCGGTAGAAGACCTTGCTCTGTCGTACGAGGATTTTGAATCGCTCTGCAAAGATGGCGTACTCAAGCCTCATGCTCGCAACTTGACCGTCAAACCCCACGTCCGGTTGTGGAGTGTTGCATCTCCGCTTGGCCGGTCTCGGGCCTCCGGTCACGTTGAAATCGAAGGATTCCTGCCGAACAGCGTGTTGCGATTGTCGGGTTATAAAATCAAATTTGAAGAAATTTTGTCCGAAGAAGAGGAAAAGAAAAAAGTTTTGGATTTGCTTGAATTGTCGCTTGTGCAATTTCTCCGGAAGACGTTCCCGGATTGTCAGATAACGGTTTCACCGGCGACAGTGATGCGACATTCCTAGCAGCTTGATTATTGCTATTTCTCCATATCAAAGAGACAAAAAAGCGATAGCGTAACGCTTTCATTCGTGGAGCGAGTAAAAAAGCGTCGCCGTGATGGAGGGAGGTGGGGCTGAAGTTTCGATGTAGCCGAAGATTTCGGAGCATGAAGGCATTTTGTAGCAGTTGACTTTGCGGCTCATTGGAAGCAACCCGGCCCGCCTTGGGCAAGAGCCACCCGACAATCGCCAGAGGCGTATTCACGGGATGGCCAGACGTATTTGCAGTGCACTGGGCCGCGCCGATTTGCTGAAATGGCCTATTGACTTAAGAGGTTTTTTTGCTAATTTCACCCCTCCTAAATTTGGATTTATTGGATTTTGATGAAAACGTATTTACCGAAAGTTAATTTGGATCAGAGAAAATGGCATGTCATTGACGCCGAAAACGCGATTCTTGGCCGTCTCGCAGCTCAGGTCGCCAACATTTTGCGGGGCAAAGACAAGCCCGTGTTTACCCATCATTTGGATGCAGGCGACTTTGTCGTTGTCATCAATGCTGAAAAAGTTCGGCTCACTGGGAAAAAAGAAACGCAGAAGTCGTTCATGAGCTATTCCGGTTGGAAGGGTGGAGAAAAATATAAGACCGTGGAACAGGTTCGCGCCCAGCAACCCGATAAGCTCATCACTCACGCCGTTCGCGGTATGATTCCAAAAAATCGTTTGGGCCGGGTTTTGATGACCAAACTCAAAGTTTACAAAGGCAGCGAACATCCGCATGCGGCGCAACAACCGGATGTTCTCACGGCGTCCAAATAACCAAGACATTTTTTATGGCAGACTCAAAAATTCAGGAATTCCTCGGCACTGGTCGCCGCAAAACTGCGGTCGCTCGTGTGCGCCTCGCTTCGGGTTCAGGCAAAATCACCGTCAATGGTCGTGCGCTGGAAAATTATTTTTTGACCGAAACACTTCGCAGTGTGGTCGGTGAACCTTTCTCCGCGACTGAAACAGCGGGCAAGTTTGACGTCCGCGTAAACGTGCAAGGTGGCGGACCTTCTGGCCAGGCCGGTGCCGTGCGCCACGGAATTTCCCGCGCTTTGATCAAAGCCGATGCGAACTATCGCCCGAATTTGAAATCAGAAGGTTTACTGACTCGCGATCCTCGTATGAAGGAACGTAAAAAATACGGCCAGCCCGGCGCACGCAAACGCTTCCAATTCAGCAAGCGTTAAAATCTTTTTTGTTTTGCAGACCCCGCCGGTTCGACTGGCGGGGTTTTTTATTTTCCAGATTCAAAAGTGAACTGGAGTGTTGCACATTTCAGAATCGTCGTTTCAAATATTCAACTCAATGAACTCGTCTCCTGTGAAAGTCGCAATCATCGGTGCGTCAGGTTATTCCGGTGAAGAACTCGTGCGGTTGCTCTTGCGCCATCCGCAGGTTGATCTGGTTGCCGTGACATCCCGACAGTATGCCGGGCAAACCTTGGCTCAAATTTTTCCCAGGCACGCGAACCATCCTCGATCAAAAATACTGCGTTTTTCCGATCCGAATCCCGATCTGATTGCTAAAGAAGCGCAGGTGGTTTTTCTGGCGTTGCCGCACGGAGTGGCTGCGGAATACACCGTGCCGCTTTTGGAAAAAGGTTGTCAGGTGATTGATTTGAGCGCGGATTTTCGCGTAAAGAGCGCGGAAGCTTACAAAGAGTTTTACGGTCACGACCATCCATCGCCGGAGCTGCTCAGCACTTCGGTTTACGGCTTGCCGGAAACCAATCGTGAACAGATCAAAAAGGCGACTTTGATCGCGTCGCCGGGTTGTTATCCGACGAGCATTTTGTTGCCGGTGATTCCGTTGCTGCGCGAGCAGATCATCAAATCTTCGGGGATTATTGTGGATGCTCTGAGCGGCGTGAGCGGAGCAGGGCGCAAAGCGGAGATTGATTATTTGTTCGTTGAATGCAACGAAAGCATGCGGCCGTACGGTGTCCCAAAACACCGGCATTTGTCTGAGATCGAGCAGGAATTGTCGGTGGCCGCTGGTGAACCGGTTGTCATACAATTTACGCCGCACTTGATTCCGGTGAATCGTGGAATTCTGAGTTCGATTTATCTGGCACCGGAAAAACATTTTTCCAACGCGGCAGAAATGTCCGCCCTGGCTGAGCGAATCAGCGCCTGTTATCAAGCGGCTTACGCGAAGGAACCCTTCATCCGGTTGCTCGAAGGGAAAGCGTTGCCTGACACAAAAAATGTCGTTGGCACAAACTTCGTGGAAATTGCGTGGCGACTCGATCCGCGAACCGGCCGGCTCGTGGTGATGAGCGCATTGGACAACATTCTCAAAGGCGCGAGCGGACAAGCGGTGCAGAGCATGAATTTATTTTGCGGCTTCGCTGAAACTGCTGGTTTGCTCTAAACGGTTTCGTTTTTTCATCTGAAAAGTCTCATGGAAAGATAAATTTCTCCAAGCGCTTTCGACAGTTGCTTATGGCAATAACACCGCTCGATAGAAGCGGGAAATACCAGTGGTCGAATTTGGATCAGTGAAACTGTAGTTCGTGCCGATCAGTGTGTGGGTTGAAACCGTCGTCCAGTTCAGCAGGTTGGTTGAAGACTGAATCTGAAACACTTGTCCCCCTGTGCCCGTCACGTCGATCTGGAACTGGCCGTTGCTGTTTTTCTTCGGGCTTTGAAGTTTTAAGTTTCCAACAACCACGCTGGCGGGTGTATCAAGAAAAATTCCCTGCACCGTGACGTTGTAACCAGAGAGGCGTGTCAACCGCACCTTTACATTGTTGCTGATGTCCCAGACCAAATATTTTCCTTCCGTGAAGGCAGATAAATTTTGCGAATCCATTACAGTGCCGGTTACAGCGTCGAGTAGCTCAACCGATTGTACACGTCCATTACGATCCCAATCGAGAAAATACATGGCCAGCCGATGGGCTTTGCCGTCGGTGATGTTTACGTTGATCGTGAAGTTGCTCGTTGATTCCCACGATGCAGCGATGCGGTCCATCGCGACGGTCGCCTTGAGCGGGCACCGGGTTTCTGCAATAGTTTGCGCCCAGGTCCAATCTGATTTTCCGACCACGCTGACTTGCGCATAAGCGGGGTAGCTATTGGAATTTCCTACAATATTGAATCCGTCCGCTCCATAAACACCTTTCCAATTGCCTTGCGTCGTTGTGTCAGACTTCACAAAGCTTGCCGCTCTGGAAATGGTTGGCGATGTGTCCAGGAAAATTCCCTGCAACGTCGCGTTGTAACCAGAAACCCGTGTTAATCGCACGGTCACATTGCCACTGATGTCCCAGATCAAATATTTTCCTTCAGCGAAGGAGGAAATACTTTGGCTGTTCAACACGGCACCGGTGACAGTATCCAGGACCTCTATGGTTTGCGCGCGGCCATTGCGATCCCAATCCAAAAAATACAACGCGAGTTGATGCGTTTTGCCGTCCGTCAGAT
Source organism: Limisphaerales bacterium (assembly GCA_046593365.1). GTDB lineage: Bacteria > Verrucomicrobiota > Verrucomicrobiia > Limisphaerales > CANJXF01 > CANJXF01. The sequence goes on along the minus strand of JBKJOA010000459.1, from coordinate 15,005 downwards.
TGAATTTGACGGTGAAACTCGTGGGCGATTCCCATGAAGCAGCAATGCGATCCGTCGCGGTTCCCGCTTTCTGCAGGCCACGAGTTTCCGCACTTGAAGCGGCCCAGGTCCAGTCGGATTTTCCAACCGCAGTCACAACCGCGTAGCTGGGATAACGGTTCGAATTTCCAATTATGTTGTAACCGTCGCTACCGTAAATGTTTTTCCAGTTTCCAAGTGTGCTGGTGTCGGTTTTTACGAAAGACGCGCTGGTAGTGAAGTTGGTTGGAGTCGAATTGGTGGCAGTTGAGCCGCCACTTACAATGATGTAATTAGCGCTCACACTCGGGCTGTCGGTCATTCCAGATTTGGATGCAAAAGTGCGGAGCGTCGCGTTGCTCAGAATCGTAAATGGCGTTACGTATGTCGCGGAGCTGGATGTCGGAACCGACCCATCCGTCGTGTAACGAAGGATGGCTCCAACCGTAGTTGTTGCCAAAGTGACCGCGACGGAGTTGCTAAAGGTGCCGCTATTCGGAAAAACTGTCGGAGCCGTCAAGGTCGTCAGGTTGGTCGGTGAACCATTCGTGATCAAGTAGGTTGCACTCGCAACCGCGCTGTCCGTCATTCCGGATTTAGATGCATACGCCTTTACCGTGGCATTGCTTGAGAGCGTGAATGCGCTCACGTAAGTTGCTGAAGTCGAAGTGGGAGCTGTTCCATTTGTGGTATAACGAATCGTCGCTCCGCTTGTTGCGGTGGTTAAAGTAACGGTAACAGAATTCGTAAACATGCTGGCAATCGGTGAGAAAACAGGAGTATCCACGCTGGAGTTTGTGGTCGTCTCCGGGCGGACATTGCGAATGGTGACTTCGTCAATCCAACCGTCGAAGTTGCCCAAGGTCAGCGTTGATGTACCCGTTGTGCCGTTCCAATTTGCGAGTTCTGTACTGGCATTACTGGCGACCGTCACGCCATCCACTTTTGCGCTGTAACCGGTTTTATCAATGGTGATGCGCAAGTGATGCCAGACATTTTTGCTCAGCGCATTTGCAACAATTGTTCCATTGGAATCAAACTGCGTGCCGCCGCGAAATTTAATTCCGCTATACATATCTTCGTAGAGTTCGAGGCTTGAATTCCAATTGCGCACAAGGGAAATGAGGGGCGAATTTGCGGTGTTCACTCCTTTGAGTGCATTGATGTAAACCATCGCTTCGAGCACAATTGCGGTGGTATCCGCCGAATAGAGATGTGAATTTGGAATCGTAGCTATCACCGCTTTGTCACCAATGTTCAGCGTGTGTAAAGCCTGGCCGGTACGGTTCGCCATCCAACCAAGATTACTCGCATCTAACACGGACGAGCCGGAGAGGGTAAGCGTGCCCTGTTTCGCGGTGGTATCGGTCAGGTCGGAATCAAAATGATACAGTGCCACCATGTCTGAGCTAACTGGTAACGCGCTAGATTGGTAACTGTTGGCCGGTGTGCTGATCGCGGTTGTCGCATTGAAACTGGTCTGGGCAAAAACGCGGCGACCATCAGGCAATAATGCTTCTACTTCAACCCATTGATCGCCTGTATTCACGGCGGCAAAATTAAACGTGCCCGATGGAGTGGGGGCCTGGTCGCGTGCTTCCCAGACGATGGATGCTTTGCTCAAGTCCAGCCCCGGAACGGAGAGCGTGGCCGAAACGGTCTGTTCCGCAGGAACCGAGGTCGGCAAACCGGTAATGGTCCCGATGGCAGATTTCCATGGCTGTGTTTTCACAGAAGTCCGCGCCATCAAGAATGCCATTGCCGCCAAACTGTGAGCTTGCTGTGGATTGACCATCTCAGTGCCGGTGTGAAATGTGTCGGTCCATTTATCGTAAGGCGCATAGCCTCCAGTGGTCGCACTGTCGCTCGGGAAACAGAGTGCCGCCAGTTCGCTTTTGTAATTGTAAATGTAAGGAGGTCCGGAAGCCACGCTGCCCAACGGAATTCCGCTCGGCGGCAATTCACGACGATCGTTCTCCGCGTATTGATTGACCGTCGCGCGTTGGCGTTTCCAACCCACGCCCGTGAGGAAGCCCATGTTCAACGGATTCAAACCGGCTTCGTAATTCATGTTCGCGATGATTGTATCAAGATAGGTTTGCTGCGGGCTGAGTTGGTAGGCGGTCGCGACGTCGAAAGTCTGTTCCACAGACATGAACCACCCCGCAGAGCGATACGGTTTGTTGGAATCGGGAAAACTATTTCCGAATGCGTTGTTTTGGGAGTAACGAACCTGATCGTCACCCGCCGCGATGATTTCCGCTTCGCATTTTGCGAGGAAGGTGGAATTCAACTGGCTCGCGGGCAGACGTCCGGATTTGGCGGCAAAAGCGTAACTGCGAATGGCGCAACCATAACCTTCAAACAAACGCCACCAGGTCCAGCGCCGCATGCTGGGATCAGACGGATTGAGCGTGTTCAGCAATTCGGTGTGATATTGAGCCTCGCCCGTTGCGAGATAAAGTTCGCAGGCTGCCCACGCGATTTCATCCGCGTCGCGAAACTCATTTCCGTAATGCGTAATCTTCTGGTAAGCGCCCGCGCGACCATATCTCGCCCAAGCATTCTGTAGAAACTGCCAGCCTTTTTTCGCCTGAGCTAAATAGTTCGCAGCTTCCGCAGGATAATATTGTTTAAAGAGCGGCGACGAAGCGGCTTGCGCCAGGGCAGCTACGGATGCAGCGGTTGATGCAGTGGTTTTCGGGAAAACAACCTGCGAGTCGCCGAGGTCAGTTCCTTGCAGTGAAACATCGCCTTCGTATTCGCGATTGCGCGGGTAAACGAGAAAGTAAAATCCGCCATCGGCATCCTGCAATTTTGCGAGGAAATCCAATTCCGATTTCGCTTCCTGGAGCACGTCGCTTTTGCCATCGCTGCTTTCGGGAAGGCCAAGATTATCCAGCGCCGCAACGCCCGGCAACGAATCAGCCGCGAACACTAATGCGTGCGCGAGTTGCGCGACGTTGATGGTGTATTTGCTGTAGTCACCCGCATCGTGATGGCCACCGGTCACGTTGAAACGCGCCGTGTTCACAAATGGTTAGAGACTTGAGTTAACATCCTTGAGTTGTGGCGCCCCGGTTTGCGAACTGAGGTAGTCGCCTGTCATGTTGCTTAACTCAGTGTTCACCGCAGTGAAAGTCATGTCAGGCACTTCCGCCGTGGCGGTATGACAAGCGCCTTTGATGTGGCGGGTGAACGGATAGTCGTTCTCGAAACCGCAGCGTTGATGATACAGCCCCAGCGCATAGCTTCGGGCAAAAACTCCAGCCAAACCTTCATCAATCAAAAATGAAAACGACGAACCCAGCCCGGCAACCTGCAAACGATATTCGCCGGGAATTTGGAACGCGGTGAAGTCCGCTTCGTAAACCTGCTGGTAAGGCGTGGGAGTATAAGTGTATCCGACATCTTTGCGTTGCGTCAGCGTTCCTGAAAAAACCGTCACACTCGTCTTGGCATCCACAATTTTAAATCCATTTGCAGATGGAACCGTCATCTCACCCATGCTCCCCATGTAATAACTGACCATCGCTTTCTTCGAATAGGCCGGCATGTAGCCTTCCTGATTGACGTGAATCGCCGGGCTCCAACGAAGCGGATCGGCCTGCGCGATGAATCGTTGGCTCGGGCTCCAAAGTGATCCACTTGGATTCTTCACTTCGACTGTTTGCCCGTCTGCAATCGCGCTGGCCAATTGCAAATAAAGATGGTTGGCGATGCGCAAATCGCGAACTTTCAATGGCGCATAAAGCGGACGCCGTTTGAAGCCGATAGATTGCACGTTGAAGGTTTGGGTTCCAGCCGTCACCGTGAATTGTGAAGTCGCAGGCGCGCTGAGCACGCCGCTGCTATTCACAAAATTCCACTCCGTGATCGTTGCTGGATCGGCCTGCTTAGTTGTAATTAACGTAAGTTCGAGCAATGTCGGCGAAAGAATTCGCAATCCGTAGGAATTGACTGCGGGCATTTGCATCGGATTCTCGTCGTTCATCTTTAAATCAGTTGCTGCTTGAACGCCGACTATGAAAAGCAGGAAGCCTATTACAGAAAGAGACTTCCGAAATTTTGAAAGCAATTCGGACGCAAGGAATAGAACGGATTTTTTTTTCTTCGTCATTGTTAAAGCGCTTTTGTGATGCCGGGGCCAACCCGATACCTTGATTACGGCCCGCCGAATTTTGTCGCTAAATCAAATACCGATCGCGTAATCGTCCTGAATCGATACTCAGGGCTCCTCCCCAGAGCCTATAATGAAAACCACTAGAGCGGTTTAGCAGTGGTGATGCCAACGGGACGACTCAACAGGGAAAAAGATTTTGTGATTAGGAATTACGGCATTAAAGTGTCCACGAGTTGGAATTTCGCGCTCAGATCGGGACACTTGAATAGGTTTGAAGTTTTTTGAGTGGCAGCTTTTCTTCGTTTTTTAGCGAAGCATCTGTAAAATTGAAGCCGGAAGGCGTTTTGTAGTCCGGGCTTCATCGGGTTGAGATTCAGGTCTTGCTTTAGTTTTGGACAAACCGTTTGGCAACTTTCTCTTTGCGCGTAAATTGGTTCTTAGGAGGACAATGATGCTCGTTTACCAGAATCCCGTTTACGGAAAATATTTCGCCGACCCTTTTGTGTGGAAGCACGAAGGAAAATATTACGCGGTGGGCACCGGCCCGCTTGGAACGATTAAAGACATCCAGGAGTCCGATCTCACCAGCTCGGAAGTGAACGGTGAAGATCGCGCAATCCCGGTTTTAACCTCAAATGATTTTGTGAATTGGACGGCGTTGGGTGGCGCATTGCGTGTTCCTGAGAAATTCCGTGACAAAGCTTTTTGGGCGCCCGAGGTCGCGTTCCACGATGGTTGGTTTTACATGTATTACTCAACCGCAACCATTGGTTTGCTGCACCAGATTCGGGTCGCAAAGAGTGCGCATCCAGAAGGACCCTACGAGGACGCGGGATTGCTGATTGGCGCTGACGACGTTTGCCCATTCGCGATCGACGCACATCCATTCCGTGACGACGACGGACAATGGTATCTTTTTTATGCCCGCGATTTTTTAGATTACGGAAATGAAATTCGAGCCGGGACGGCGCTCGTTGTCGATAAGCTTGTCAACATGGTTAAGTTGGCTGGCGAAGAAAAAGTGGTGATGCGCGCGCGCAACGATTGGCAACGGTTTAAAGCGCAACGGGAAATGTACGGACAAATCTTTGATTGGCACACGCTTGAAGGCCCGTTCGTCCGCAAACACGAAGGAATTTATTACTGTTTTTATAGCGGCGGTTGTTACGAAAATGAAACGTACGGAGTCGATTATGGCATATCCGAAAATGTGACGGGGCCGTACAGTGATTCAGGAAATGCGGAAGGAGCGCGTGTGATGCAAAGCGTTCCCGGTCATGTGATCGGCCCCGGACACCATTCTATTGTGCTCGGACCTGACGACAAAACCGAATATCTCGCCTACCACGCTTGGGACATTGAAATGAAAGCTCGGCGAATGTGCCTGGACAAATTGAGCTGGACAGAATTCGGCCCCCGCTGTCTTGGCCCGACGTGGACTCTACAACACGTTGAATTTGTACCCGTTGGGAGTAATGAAAAGACCAGGGTTTAGTAGCATATTTTTTTTCGCTTTGCCTGATGTCTGAAGCTACTAAGCTTCCTTGATGAAGATGCGATTTGCTTACTGGAGTTTGGCTGTAGCGACCCTTTACGTGCTGAGTTTTTCGGTGCCACCGTTGAACGCGGCCGCCAAACCAAAACGCATTCTGTTTTTCTCCAAATCATCTGGATATGAACATTCCGTGATTCAACGCAGCGGGAATGAGATGAGTTTTGCGGAAAAAATTTTGCAACAGATTGGAGAGAAGAATAATATTCAATTTACGTTTACAAAGGATGGCGGCATATTTACTCCAGAAAACATTGCGAAATACGATGCTTTCTTTTTCTACACCACCGGCGATTTGACGGAAGAGGGGACGGACAAAAACCCGCCTATGTCGAAGGAGGGCAAAGCGGCTTTTCTCAAAGCGATTGAAAACGGGAAAGGATTTATTGGGACTCACAGCGCAAGCGACACTTTTCATTCGCCCGGAAATAAGGATCACGGTGCAGCTCGATTTAAATCTGACGGCGAAAATGCCGATCCTTACGTGAAGATGTTGGGCGCGGAATTCATTCGACACGGCGAGCAGCAGAAATCCCAAATGATTTGCACCGGGAAAAAATTTCCTGGCATCAATGCCGTGCCAGACGACTTCGCGCCACTGGAGGAATGGTATTCTCTAAAAAACTTTGCAACGAATCTTCACGTTCTTTTGATTCAAGACACCAGGGGGATGGAGGGCAATATGTATGAACGCCCGCCGTATCCAGCAACTTGGGCGCGAATGCACGGCAAAGGCAGGGTTTTTTACACTTCAATGGGACACCGTGAAGATCTGTGGACAAACCTGGTCTTTCAGAAAGTATTATTAAGCGGAATTAATTGGGTCGTCAAAAATGTCGATGCGAATGTGAAACCCAACATCAATAAAGTCGCGCCCAAGGCAAACGAGTTGCCGCCGTTTAAGTAGCCGAATTGTGGGCGAAAATCATTTAAAAGCGTAATTGGTGCGACCCGCATCGGTTACAGCCCATAAATTAAGTTCTGGCCCGACCGATTTCCAGAGCTTCATAAATCGAACGCTGTTGTCCACGAATGCGTAGTCGGAACCACTTCCTGCTGAGTGACGCGCTTGGTTCAATTGATCGTAGTCGTTTCCTTTGCCTTCTTCCAAATCCATAAAATAATGGAGCGAATTGTCAGCGCTCACATTTTTCTTTTCGCCAAAAATAATCGTATCAGAAGGACGCTTGACCCCGTTTTCCGGCATGGCTTTTCCCTCAATGGCGCTCATGGAGAAGCTGCTGCCCATTGCTTCTTTAAAATAATCATTCCAGCCATTGATAATATAGGTTCGCGGGGCGGCATCGGCGGGATCCACACTGGTGGTTACGCTCGGGGGAGTGTTTGGGCCGTCGCTCGGACAGCGTAAAATTTTTATATCGCGATAGGTCTCGCGCAAACGGCCCGGCCAGCGCGCATCATTCACCGCGCCTGTTGTGCGAGGGCAATACGTGTCTTTGTTATCGCTGGCGTAAATATTCAGTGCAAGGCCTAGCTGCCGCAAATTATTGACGCAAGAAATTCGTCGGGCGGTTTCTTTCGCACGAGCTAATCCAGGCAGCAACATTCCTGCTAGGATCGCGATGATGGCGATCACCACGAGGAGTTCAATCAAAGTAAATGCGCGTTGTGGAAACGAAGTTTCCAAATCCGCTGCAACAGATGTTCGAGCTATTTTTTTCATGAGAATTTTCCTTATCTTGGTCAGGAGGAGAAATTTCCTTTCCAATCAAAAACTAAATCGAATATTTTCAGCTTTAAGGTTGTCATTCTAAATTGAATTAATGAAAAGACAAATGAAATTTTTGATTTTTGCCGCGATAATTTTGGGAGCGATTTACGCTTACCTGTTTACGGACTGGTTTGCAGAAAAGAAAATTCAAATAAAATATCGAATTCTTCCTGGGCGCGGCGCGGCGGGTGGAGTGGAACCGATCATGTTTTATCTCGAAAAAGAGTATCCAATCACTTCGATCAAAGTAATTTCTCTGGCCGATGCCGCAACGAATAAATACCCGCACGCCCTCTGGGAGCTTGTCTCGCAAAGCAATTCCGTTCCAGTGACGGATTTTATTTACGGTGAAAATCCTGCCGGGATGAAGGCGAAGATTGCCGGGCTTGCAGCGGAGGCATTGGCGCCGAACGGGAAGTACCGCATTTTTCTTGAAACAGCCAAATTGAAAGGGGAAAAGGATTTCGAAGCGCGCGGAACCAAGTGAGGTGATTTGTAACATCCGCTCTGCGTCTGGCGTCAACTGCGTTTGTATGTCCAAAAAAAATATAGTCCTTGTTGCAGTGCTGATCGTGCTGGGGGCGATTTACGTTTTTAATTTCACCAGCCTTTTTCAAAAGCTGGAAATGGAAATCACCTCCCGGTTGCGCCCTCAGATGAACGGACGTCGTGGCAAAGGCGTCGTGGTCGGGAATACCATTTCTTTTTTCCTCAATCACAAATACGCCTTGACCTCGATAAAGGTCATCGAAGAAAGCGATTTTAAAACAAACAAGTATCCGCATGCGATCTGGCATTTGATTTCAGAAAGCAATTCTGTTCCTACGAAAGTCATCGTTTATGGTTTTCCAGTGGAAGGGATGAAGCCGAAGATTGAAAAGGTCCAACCGGAAGCCTTGCAGGTTAACATGGGTTACGTTTTAATGGTCGAGGCTGGAGACGTGAAAGGGCAAACCTCTTTCAAAATTCATTGAAAGGTCTGGATGATTACGGAGCACTGTTGGTTCTCCAGGAAGTAATCGCCCAAAGATTTACGGGGCTGAAGGATTTCCCCCATTTCAAGAAACGAACGCTTCCATCCACAAACGCATAATCGGAACCGCCCGAGTTAGGACGCCCTGCGGAGCTGTGCTTTTGTTCGTCCAATTGCCTCGCGTCATCGTAAGCATAATAATCCATGTAGAAATGCGGCGAGGACTGTTCTTTTTCTCCGAACAAAATCGTTTCAGAAGGCTCCTTCACGAGGCTCTCCTTAATTCCAGGATTGTTGCGGGATCCGTTAAAATAGTCATTCCAACCATTGATGATGTAGGTGCGCGGGGCGTAATCTGCGGGGACTTGATTGGTGGAGAACGAATCATTGCCGAAAGTGGCCGGCTTGTTGGTTATTTCGCTGGGACATTTCAAAATTCTCACATCGCGATAACCGGGCTGTAGAAGAGTGGTCCAACGGTTGGTGCCATCTCTGGGCGTGAAGAATCCCTGGCTTTCATCGGCATACATGCGTTCCGAAAGCCCAAGCTGCTTTAGGTTGTTCATGCAACTGATGCGTCGTGCTGTTTCTTTTGCACGGCTGAGCGCAGGCAAAAGCATTCCGGCGAGAATCGCAATGATCGCAATGACGACGAGCAATTCAATCAACGTAAATGCCCTTGAGCGTAACTTCATATCCGAGCGAGACGCTTATTGCAGGAGCGGGGTTACGAATTTCACGCGACGTTGGGCTCAGGCTCGTTGCGCGAATTCAATTCATTTTGCAAAATGACACGCGGCAAAATGACCGGGAACAATTTCGCGCAGCGGTGGAATATCCCCTTTACAAATGTCCTGAGCGATCGGACAGCGAGGATGAAATGGACAACCGCTGGGCGGATTGATCGGTGAAGGAACGTCTCCGGGAAGTATGATGCGCTGACGTTTGGAATCGGGATCGACGACCGGCACCGCCGAGATCAAAGCTTGGGTGTAAGGATGTTTAGGTTCTTCGACTACCGCCTTGGCCGGGCCGAGTTCCACCACTTTGCCCAAATACATGACCATGACGCGACGGCTGATATGTTTTACCACTGCCAGATCGTGAGCGATGAACAGATAAGCGAGTCCGCGTTCCTGTTGCAGATCCTGGAGCAGATTAATAATCTGTGCTTGAACCGAAACGTCGAGCGCGCTGACCGGTTCGTCGCAAATGATCAACTTTGGCTCAACCGCTAGAGCGCGAGCAATGCCGATTCGTTGCCGCTGGCCGCCACTGAATTCGTGCGGGTAACGTTCGGAATGCGTTTCGTTCAGCCCCACGGATTTCAGCAATTCGCGAATTCGATTTCTGCGGGACGTCGGATCGGCGGCGAGTTTATGAATGTCCAAAGCCTCGCCGACAATTTCTTCCACGGTCATTCGCGGATTGAGCGAGCCGACCGGGTCCTGAAAAATCATTTGCAACCCCCGCCGCACCGCTCGCAGTTCCGGGCCGGTGAGTTTTGCAATATCGCGTCCCGCAAATAAAACACTGCCGGAAGTCGGCTCCACCAATTTAACAATCGCGCGGCCCAGCGTTGTTTTCCCGCAACCGCTTTCCCCAACCAAGCCGACGGTTTCGCCAGGCTCAATCGAAAAGCTCACATCATCCACAGCTTTCACCGCCGCCTTCACGCGACTGAAGAGTCCGTGTTGGACGGGAAAATGGACTTTTAAATTTTTAACTTCGAGAAGGTTCACGCAGATGCTTTGATGAAGTTAGCTGTTGTTTCAGAACTAACCCTAATTCTTTCAACTCTGTTTCTTCTTTGGATTCTGTTCATTTTGTCGAGGGTGTCTCGATTTCGTTTCTGACATAAAGCGAACGCACCCAGCGATTCGGTTCCACTTCGAGCAACTCGGGCATTGTTTTTTCACATTGCGGTTGCGCGGTTGGACACCGCGGAAAAAACCGGCAACCGGGCGGATAATTTCCCGGCGCAGGAACCGCTCCGGCGATTGCCTGCAAGCGCGCTGGCCCGCCGGAAATTTGCGGCACCGAGTTCATCAATGCTTTCGTGTAAGGATGCAATGGTCTTCTTAGCAAATCGAGCGCGGGTGACAATTCCACAATTTGTCCCGCATACATGACCGCCACTTTATCGGCGATGTCACCTACGATTCCCAAATTATGCGTGATCAACAAAATGCTCATCCCGAGACGTTTTTTCAAATCGATGAGCAACTCCAAAATCTGTGCCTGGATCGTTACATCCAAAGCGGTCGTTGGTTCATCGGCGATCAAAAGCTTCGGTTCGGAAGCAAGCGCCATTGCGATCATGACGCGCTGTTGCATGCCGCCCGACATTTGAAACGGGTAATCTTTAATGCGCGATTCGGGTGCCGGAATTCCGACCAGTTTGAGCAGGCGAATGACTTCTGCATCTGTGGCGAAAGTGGGGCGATGCAGTTTGAGCGATTCCTTGATTTGTCGGCCGACGCGAAAAACGGGATTCAACGATGCGCTCGGTTCCTGAAAAACATAACTGACCACGCCGCCTCGAATTTCCCGCAGCGCCTTCTTCGACATTTTTAAAACATCCACTCCGTTGAGCAGAATTTCACCGCCAGCGTAATGCGCGGGCGGGCTGGGGATCAGTTTCGCAATGGAAAGCGCGGTGACACTTTTTCCACAGCCACTTTCGCCGACGAGGCAAACCGTTTCGCCAGCGTGGATGGAAAGGGAAACTCCATCGACAACTCGAACGGCATTTTCGCCGGAACCAAATTCCAGTTGCAGATTTTTAATTTCCAGCAGGTTCGACATCAAAATTCGTCCGGCAACATAGCTTCAGGAAAAATCCAATGCCAGAAGAAGATTTGTCACGAATTGCTGTTGCACAAAAAGAACTCCAATGGTTTCGTAACGGGCCTGAACGTATGAAAAAATTTATTTTTGCTTTGTCTCTCGCCACCGGGATGGCGTTTATCGTCATGATTGCCGCGTGTAAATCCACGACGCTGAAGACGGCTACAGCCCCGAAAACATTTTCCGATTACCAGGCTGAAGCCACCAAATTCAATTCCGTTCTCAGCCTGCCAAAATTTGAAGAATCGCCCGATGCGATTAAAACTTCTTTAACCAACACCATCAAGGAAGCCGACGCCGCCTTGGACAAACTTGGCCAACTCAAAGCTTCAGAGATGACTTTTGCCAACACCGTTCGCGCGCTCGACGACATTTCGTATCGGGCGGGAAGATTTGCCAACCGTTTGTCGTTGATGAAAGAAACCAGCACCAACGCGGCGATGCGCGAAATGGCGACCGATTCCATCAAAGCTTTTCAGAATTGGGCGGTCGGCTTGGATTATCGCGAAGATGTGTATGCCGTGATGAAAGCGTTTGCGCTGACCCAACCAAAACTTCACGGCGAGGAGCAAAAACTTTTCACCGAAACAATGCGCGATTATCGACGTGCGGGATTGGAATTACCTAAAGAGAAACGCGACGAAGTTGAACGCATGCGCAAAGAAGTTTCAAAATTGGCAACGGATTTTGAAACGCATGTCACGGAAGCGAAGAAGGCTCTGAAGTTTTCCAAAGCGGAACTGGAAGGTGTGCCCGAAAGTTTTCTCAACCAAAAAGGAATTAAAACCGGGGAGGACGAATATACCATCATGGTCAACGTCACGTTTCATTATTTGATGGTGATGGACAACGGCAAGCGTGAGGAAACCAGGAAAAAAGTGTTGTTTGAGCATGATAATTTGGCGCGTGAAAAGAATATTTCTTTGCTGAAACAGATTTTGAAATTGCGCAACGACATTGCTCACGCCCTGGGTTACGCCTCGTGGGCCGATTATCAAATCGAGCCGAAGATGGCAAAAAACGCCCGGACAGCGATTGATTTCCTGGAGAAATTAAAAGTGGGTTTGCAGCCGAAGTTTGATGCGGAAGTCACCGAGTTTCAAAAATTAAAAGCGCAGGACACAGGTGACGCGAAGGCGAAGATCAACCTGTGGGATTGGCGATACTACAGCAATGAATTAAAGAAACAGCGCTATACGGTGGATGCAGAAAAGTTGCGCGTTTATTTTCCGTATGACCGTGTGCTCGAAGGAATGTTTCGGATTTACGAGAGCATTTTTGGGCTAGAATTTCAGGCGATAGACGCACCTTACAAATGGGTTGATGATTTAAAATTATTTGCAGTAACCGACGCCAAAACAGGCGAGCCAATGGGGTTGTTCTACCTCGATATGTTTCCGCGCGAAGGAAAATATAATCATTTTGCCCAGTTTGGAATCATCGAAGGTAAAAGGTTGTCCGACGGAAAATATCAACGTCCGACGGTTGCGTTGATTTGCAACTTCCCACCCCCCGATGGTGCCAAGCCCTCGTTGCTCTCGCATTCGGAAGTTGAAACGCTTTTCCACGAGTTCGGCCACGCCATGCATTCCGTTTTAACGCGGGCCAATTACGCGCGTTTTGCCGGCACAAGCGTGCCGCGTGATTTCGTCGAAGCGCCTTCGCAAATGTTGGAGAATTGGGTTTGGGACAAATCCGTTTTGGATACGTTTGCCGCACGTTACGACAATCCCGAAGAAAAAATTCCGCCATCGATTTTGGCGAAACTAAAAGAGGCCAAACTGGCCACAGAAGGAACACGTTATCGCCGTCAACTAGGTTTTGGTTTGACGGATCTCGCGTTGCACAGCGACCCCCAATCGTCTGAAAATCCTGTCGAAATCGCGAACAGAATTACTGCCGAGGTTTTCTTTTCACCGATGGAAGACAGCGCTTACGTCGCCTACTTCGGGCATCTAATGGGTTACGATGCGGGCTACTACGGCTATGCCTGGGCGGATGCGATTGCGGCGGATATGGCCACCGTTTTTGAAAAGTCTAAAGACGGCTATTTTGACAAAGCCGTCGGCAAACGGTTGCGCGACGAGATCTATGCGGTTGGCGATTCGCGGGATGTGAATATTTCGATTCGCCAATTCTTGCGGCACGACCAATCTCTGGAACCATTCTTGGAATCCATTGGCATCGGTTCTACCACGCAGAAGAAGCAGTAAGTCAAAAGTCGCGCCAGTGGGCGGGGATCCTCTCAACGTTAAAAAAAGGGACGAAAATCCGTCCCGAATTTTAAACTGACGCGCTGCTTACGCGTTATAAGTGGTGGAAGAAACGTCCCCGCCGCGACCCGTCCAGTTGGTGTGAAAGAACTCACCCCGCGGTTTATCTACCCTTTCGTAAGTGTGCGCGCCGAAATAATCTCGCTGTGCCTGAAGTAAATTCGCCGGCAAACGTTCACAGCGATAAGCGTCGTAGAAATTCAACGCGGTCGAGAATGCCGGCGTCGGGATTCCTTTTTTCGCCGCCAAAGCGACCACGTTGCGCCAGCCGCGTTGTGAGTCCTTGATCGCTTTTTTGAAAAATTTGTCGAGCAGAAGGTTGGTCAGCTTTGGGTTCGCGTCGAATGCCTCTTTGATTTTCCCGAGGAAACGGCTGCGGATAATGCAACCGCCGCGCCACATCAGAGCGATGCCGCCGTAGTTTAGATTCCATTTGTTCTCCGCGGCAGCGGCGCGCATGAGCATATAGCCTTGCGCGTAGGAAACAATTTTCGACGCGTAAAGCGCCTGTCGAATCTGTTCGACGAGCTTCGCGCGATCACCGGAGATTTTTGGCTTCGGACCTTTGAGTTTTTTTGCAGCCGCCACACGTTCATCTTTCAATGCAGAAATGCAGCGCGAGTAAACCGCCTCGGCCATCAAGGTGATTGGAATGCCAAGATCTTGCGAGGAAATCACCGTCCATTTGCCCGTTCCTTTTTGCCCGGCCTTGTCCAGAATTTTGTCCACAAGCGGTAGCCCATCGGTATCTTTGAAAGCAAGAATGTCGCGTGTGATTTCGATGAGGTACGAATCAAGATCGCCTTTGTTCCAATCCGCGAAGACCGGGTGCATTTCGTCAGCGGTCATCCCGAGTCCGTCTTTCATCAATTGATATGCTTCACAGATCAATTGCATGTCGCCGTATTCGATTCCGTTATGGACCATTTTCACGTAGTGACCCGAGCCATTTTCGCCCACCCAATCGCAGCACGGCGCGCCGTCATCGACTTTTGCGGAAACGGACTGGAAAATTTCTTTCACATGGGGCCAGGCGGCAGGTGAACCGCCCGGCATGATGGAAGGACCCCGGCGCGCACCTTCTTCACCACCAGAGACGCCCGTTCCGACATAGAGCAAACCTTTTGACTCGACGTATTTTGTCCGGCGAATCGTATCCTGATAAAGCGAATTACCCCCATCGATAATGATGTCACCCGGCTCCAGATGCGGCAGCAGTTGCTCAATGAATTCGTCCACCGGCGCACCGGCTTTGACCAGCATCATCACGCGGCGAGGGCGTTTGAGTTGCGCAACCAGTTCTTCGATGGAGTGGGCACCTAGAACATTCGTGCCTCGTGCTTCTTTGGCGAGAAACTCATCCACCTTGGCAACGGTGCGATTGTAAACCACAACGGTGAATCCGTGGTCGTTCATGTTGAGAACAAGATTTTGTCCCATGACGGCCAGGCCAATCAGAGCGATGTCAGCTTTTGGTTCCATTT
>JBKJOA010000337.1:0-2550 GCA_046593365.1 Limisphaerales bacterium | reverse complement strand
TCGTTTGCGAGATCGTCACCAACCCCTGCAGCAGACCCACATGATCCTGCTCGGGAATGACCCCGTTGTCCGCATAGGGACCGCTGGAATTGTTCACCCCCATGGGACTAGTGATCGACCACCCCGCCACGGCGGAAACAAGCCCGGGAGCGGGCGGAGTCGCGCTGGCTTCAAAGCCCGGATTCATCACCACCACCTGCCCTGCGGCGCGGAGGGTCAGACTCACGCCGTCAATCAGGGCCGTGGCATCCCCCGCCGCCTGCGTCACAAAGGAAAGTGTCCCGGAGCTGGCTGTCGGTGTGAACGCAACATTCCGAAACTTGTAGCCCGCACCCCCCGTCGAAGCAGTCACGCCCACGATCGTATCCAGAGTCGCCGCGTCCCATTTCGTTGCCACATCAATGGACCCACCACAGCAGGCGCGGGCGTCATAGAAGAATTGAATCCAATACGTCTGCCCCGGCGTCAGGCCGGAGATGGTCTGACTCAGCGAACCAGAACCTTGGATAAATGCCGCCTGAGAACGATCAGGGATCGGCGTGCCCCCATTGTGGAACGGCCCGCTGGTATTATTCGATCCACTGCCCCCCGCCCATCCCGCGTTCGCCCCATAGTGCGGGTCCGCCGGATTGTAGGAATCTTCAAAACTCGGATTACTCACGAACCCAGCCCTCACCGGCACCGCCCAGCCCAGCCCCCATGCAAGAAGACCCGTGACAGCAGCGAACGATTTGATTTTCATGGCGAAGAAGGCAGGGAGGAATTTCCCAGCCCCTTCTATAAACCTAAAAAGAGGAGTCCAAGTTCTGGCAAATGTGCTTTTAGTCTGGTAGCATCAGGGCATGAGCTTGCTTGCGCCTCCGGTTTCCTCTCACCCAAAAGGTGAGTCCACTTCGACCGATATTTCTAACCAAGATGCTTGGCCAGTGGACACTCCCGGCGGGCGAGTGTTTGCCCAATGGGCGGAGGATTGTCCGGTCACGCGCGAGGGGTCGCTGCTGTTTTTTTTCCAATTCCTCGCGGCCAGTGGGCGCTGGAAGGCGCTCACTCAAAACATCCCGCTCCATTATCACAGCAACCACGCCAGCAAGCCCGTCGATGTCATCGGCACCATGCTGCTGAGCGTGCTCAACGGCCATTGGCGCTATGCTCACATCAACTCAATCCGTGGCGATGGGGTCAATCCCGGCCTGCTCGCCATGTCCAAAACGGTCAGCGAGGACACCGTGCGTCTGGCCTTGAAAAAGATGGATCCCGCCGCCGCTTTACAGTGGTTGGAGCAACAAAATCGCGCCGCCATTACCCCCATTTTATTTCTGCCGTGGATCCTGGATATCGACAACACCGTGAAGCCGCTCTACGGCCACCAAGAAGGTGCCGAGATCGGCTACAACCCGCATAAACCCGGGCGTCCCAGTCACAACTATCATAGTTATATGGTGGCTAATTTACGGCTCTGCCTGGGCGTGGAAGTGCTGCCGGGCAAACGCCATGCGGCCGCCCAAGGCTTGCCTGGACTGTGGCGCATCCTCGAGGCGATGCCGCGAACGCATTGGCCCACCTTGATCCGCGGAGATTGCGCCTATGGAGCCGAAGGCATTCTCCAATCATGCGAAGCGCGCCAAGTGCCCTATCTTTTCAAACTCAAACACACCCTCAACGTCAAACGCCTCGTGCAAGCCTGCCTCAGCGCGGCGGGCGCGTGGACGGACACCGCAGACGGTTGGCAAACTATGGAAGCCAGCCTGCAACTCCACGGCTGGAGCCGCGCGCGCCGCGTCGTCCTCATGCGCGAAGCTCCCGCCCGCGCGCCCGTGGGAGCCCAGCGCCGCCGCCGTCGCAACTACCACCAACCCCATCTGGCCGAGGGCGAAGGGTGGGACGCCACCGCGAGCCCCTGGAGCGGACGCATCGCCGTGCTCGTGACCAGCGAGCAGAGCGAAGGCGGATTCACCAGTGAGGCCACGGCCCGATTGTACCGCGAGCGAGCCGATGCGGAGAACATCTTTGATGAAATGAAAAACCAATGGGGCTGGTGCGGCTACACCACGCGGCAGCTCGGCCCCAGCCGCATCATGGCCAGCTTCATCGCCCTGATCTACAACCTGTGGCATCTCTATGTCAGGTTCTACGATGAGACCCACACCCGCGAAGCCATCACGAGCCGCCCCGCCCTCATGCAAGCCGTCGGCCGCCGGGTCGAAAGCGGCGGGCAAAAATGCATCAAAGTGAGCCTGCTGCATGAGAAAAGCGGGGTGATCGCGCGCGCCATTACCGCCATCAGTAAGGAACTCAGCCGCTTAGCCGCCACTACAGAGCAGTGGACCCCGGAAGCCCGATGGCAGTTCTTTTTGCTCCGAATCTACCGTCAATATTTCGGAGGCAAACGGCCCCTCGGGTTCCCGACCGATGGAGAAAAGCTGCTCAGCGGATGAAACCCCGCGCAAAGCACAGAGAATGAATCGTAAAATTGGACGCGTGCTGGGGCGTTGGACCAGCACGGTGGGCGTGCGTGCGCATGACTTATGTTAGCCGACTCCTCTTTTTAGG
>JBKJOA010000299.1:0-7754 GCA_046593365.1 Limisphaerales bacterium | reverse complement strand
GATGGCCTCGACACGTTGGACACCATCAAGGCCTGTATCGGATATCGTGTTGGTTCAGAACGGCTGGATTATATTCCGAACGACATTGAAGTGCTGGCGAAGTGCGAACCCATTTATGCTGAGTTTCCGGGCTGGAAAACCCCCACCGATAAAGCGCGTGAATGGAAGCAGCTTCCCACCAAAGCTCGTTCCTATCTCAAAGCCATTGCTGAACTTTCCGGCGCAAAACTCACGATTGCTTCGGTTGGCCCGGCGCGGGATCAAACTATTTTCGTCTAGTCAAAGTTTCGAAATAAACACTTTGAGCGCAACAACGCAGCAACTCAGTGCGGAAGCCAAAGCAAGCTTGCCTGCTCATGTTGCCATCATCATGGATGGTAACGGGCGATGGGCAAAGCAGCGCCACTTGCCTCGTGTTCAAGGACACCGCAACGGGGTTGAATCGGTCCGCGCCGTCGTCCGCGCTGCGGGCGAGTCCGGTGTAAAATATCTAACGCTTTACGCCTTTTCGGTCGAAAATTGGAACCGCCCCAAAGACGAAGTGGATACGCTGATGAAATATCTCGCCCGCTTTCTGAAGAATGAAATCGGCGAGCTAAATCGTGGCAACGTGCGTCTCGAAGCCATCGGGCAAATTTATCGGTTGCCGGAATTCGTTCAGGAGCAATTGGAAAAAACCAAAGCCGCACTCGCCAAAAATAATGGGCTTACTTTGATTCTTGCCTTGAGCTACGGCGGGCGAACTGAACTTGTGGAAGCCGTCCGCGAAATTGCCGGGAAAGTAAAACGCGGCGCATTGGAACCAGCCGAAATCACGGAACAGATTCTCGCGCAGCACCTCTATACCCGCCATTGGCCCGACCCGGATTTATTGATTCGCACCAGTGGCGAAATGCGGATCAGCAATTTTTTACTCTGGCAGATTTCCTACGCCGAACTTGTCGTCACCCAGACGCTCTGGCCTGATTTTCGCAAAGCGCAATTCAACGAAGCTCTCGAAGAATATGCGCGACGCCATCGAAGATTCGGTGCGGTGTAAGTGGAGTTTCGGGCGGCACGATAGGACGGCCGAACTCGACAAAGTCACCACCTTCACCGTCCGCCTGACGGAAGCTCCGGCTTGCTAAAAATCAGATTTCGTCGAACACTAAAGCCATGAGCAAAACGCTCCATGAAATTGAAGAGGCGATTGAGATGTTGCCTTTGCCGGAACGTCTTCGGCTCTACAAAGACATGCCGCAACTGATCGGTCGCAGCGCAGAAGACCTCGATTGGCAACGGCTCGGTCTCGAGAACTTTTTCCGTGACGATTCGCCCGATGACCACGTCTATGACGCCATTTAAAGTTGGCGACGTGGTCTCGGTTGAATTTCCCTTCTCGGATTTCCAAACTTCCAAACGTCGTCCCGGTTTGGTGCTGGTCGCGGGCGAAATAGATTTGCTCATTGCACGCCTCACCACCCATGCACCGCGCGAGCCATCCGATGTGGCGATGAAACGCTGGTCTGAAATCGGTTTGCCACGCGCTTCCACCATTCGCCTGACCAAACTCGTCACGATTGACCATCGCCTTGTTCACCACAAAATCGGACACCTGCATCCAGACGATGCGAAGGCTGTCGTCCAAGCCTGGCAACAAACGATAACCGAGTTCGCGAACGAATTATTAAAGTGAATTTCACGCGGCGTTCCAACGAAGCGCACGGCGGCACCATAGAAGTGACCAGCGAACTCGACCAAGGTACCACCTTCACCGTCCACCTGCCGAGCGCACCCGCCTAGCGATGCAGGGATGGACGCCAATTGAAAATTTTCAATTTCCGCCCAACCCGAAGGCGCGCGGATGAAAAGCGGCGGAGGGGCGGCGAGGGGCAAGGGCGATGGGTGGCCGTGCGCCAGCAGCCGCGCAGCGGTGCAGCGGAACGGTTGTTCTAACTCCGTTCGCGGTAGCGGTTGCTCATGGGGTTTTGATTTTCATGCGCGACACAGCCCGCTTGTCTCAAATTCCGAATCTTCCTTACTACGAACGCTATCAGAGTTCCGATACCCGAAATGAATAATACTGCAGCAAGTAACTCTCGATTGTTGATATAGAAAGCCCGAAATGGCCTGACATAATTACCGTGTGTCCATCCGGTGTGAATGCAATAGCGTTTGCCCGCCGGATAAAAGCGACTGATACCTCTTCGAAAACCCAAGTCGCGGGTCAACGTCGCAATGTCAGACTGATTCTCCATCGCTGGCGTGATTTTATAATCTATTCCCAACGCGATCAAACGCTCAATGCGGTTTGTCCAATCTCCCAAGTAAGGCGTCAAGTCTGCCAGCGTGGGAACGTCACGCTCCGACTTGTGTTTTTCCTCCGCCCAATCCCGCTTGGCTATATCTATGTAATAAAGACTGTTGTGCAGTTGGGCCATAAACACTTTCTCCGGGTCCAATGCCCCAGGCCCGACGCCCGGTACGACGACGAGAATCACAGCCAGAAGCCAAAGAGCGAGAGCTATGATTAAAGTTGTGTTACCTAGCTTACGCATAACGCCCCCAAGCTCAGCAGCGGCGGGGAATCTTGGGTTTCATGTTTTAACCGTAAATCTTGGGGCGGGGGTTTGTCGATGCGTTTTGGGGCAATCATTTCAAGTTGGATTGGCATGGCTTTCAGCAAATTCGACAAAAACTGGTAGTTTGGCGCGGTTTCCATGTGGTTTTGCTCAAAAAGCATGTGTCTTTTTTCAAATTACAGAATTACAGAATAATGCAGAATTCTTCCCGAACCGGATTTCGCCGCCGCGTTTAATTCTGTGCATTCTGTTAATTCTGTCTTTCAAACCCAGCGCGGCGTTGGCTAAGTTTTGCGCGTATGTCCGAGCCAACACCAGCACCGTCGCCGTCCAAAGCGAAAATCTTCCTGCGTCGCCTCATCAGTTCCATCATCCTCTGGACGGTCGTCATCTCCGCGCTTTTTTCCCACAACCGCATTATCGCCGATTACTTTTTTCTTTTGATCATGATTTTGCTCGCCGGATTTGGTCTGGCGGAATTCTACGGCCTGGTCGAGCGGCGCGATTTATTTTGTTTCCCGCGATGGGGTTTGGCCGCAGGACTTCTGCTGATGATTTTTACCTTTCTCCATTTGTCCGGACGATTGGGAATCTCTGGCACGCCCTCGCGCGTCAACGATTTTGAAACGAGTTTCCTGATCGTGTTCGTGCTGGGACTTTGCGTGCGGCAATTTGTTTCCAAGACCAGCACGTCGGGCATCCTCGCGATTTCCACGACGCTGTTTGGTTTGATGTATGTGCCGTGGCTGCTCAACTTCATTCAAAAAATAAATTTCTTTTCGGGAGTTCAGGGAAATTTTTACGTTCTCTATTTTATTTTGGTAACGAAGTTCAGCGATCTCGGCGCATATTGCGTCGGCTCGCTCATTGGCAAACACAAAATGATTCCGCGCATCAGTCCCGGAAAAACGTGGGAAGGTTTTGGCGGCGCGATTGTCGTTTCCACTTTGGTTAGTTTAACCTTCGCGTATTTTGCGAAAGATAAATTGGTTGGAATGACGCCGCTTCACGCCACAATTTTAGGAGTGCTTCTCAGTTGCGCGGCGGTGGTTGGCGATTTAATCGAGTCCATTTTCAAGCGTGAAGCCGGGGTGAAAGATTCTGGAAAATTTTTCCCCGGCATCGGCGGGATTCTCGACTTGCTTGACAGCCTCTTGTTCAATGCGCCGCTCATGTATTTGTATTTGCGGCATGTGCTGACCAGTTAATTTACGAATTGCGATTTACGCGCGGCTGGCAAGAACCTCGTCCACTGTAGTAGTTACAATTTATGACACGCGAGCAGAAGAAAGACCGAACCAAAGCCTACTTTAACCGTATCGGGCGGTTGTGCCAGACTTTGCCTAAGAACGATTGGGTGGCTAAAATTTTGGGTTCTCAACTTTTACAGAGCGAGACATCTGTTAGAGCAAATTATAGAGCCGTTTGCCGCGTGAAATCGACACCTGACTTCATCAACAAACTTCGTATTGTTGAGGAAGAAGGTGATGAATCGCTGTTCTGGATGGAGTTGCTGGTGGACAACGGAATCATAAAGCCCACGCTTCTTCGCGAACTAATGAAAGAAGGAAATGAAATCTGTTCAATTATTGTCGCATCTGCAAAAACCGCCCGATTTTCTCGAACCGCGTAAATCGTAAATTCAATATGCGTAACGTTGTTCTTCTTGGTTCGACCGGCTCCATCGGCACAAGTACGATTAAAGTCGCTGAAGATTTGCCGGAAAAAATTCGACTGATCGGTTTGGCGGCTGGAAACAATGTCGAACTTCTCGCTGAACAAACGCGAAAACATCAGCCGAAAGCGATTTCTATTTTTGATCCGACCAAAGCCCGGGAATTGGAATCGGTCGTCGATTCAAAAACGAAAATTTATTCTGGCGACGAAGGATTGCTGAAGCTCGCCACGATGCCGGAAGCCGACATTGTTTTGATCGCCATTGTTGGCACGGCTGGATTGCAGCCGGCGCTCGCGGCGATTCGCGCGGGAAAAGATATTGCGGTCGCTTCGAAGGAAATTCTCGTCATGGCAGGCGAGATCGTGATGAACGAAGCGCGCAAGCACGGTGTCCGCGTTCTCGCCGTCGATAGCGAGCACTCCGCAATTTTTCAATGCCTTGATGAAAAGCCGTCGAGTTCGGTCCGCAACCTTTGGCTGACTGCATCGGGTGGCCCGTTTCGCACGACGCCAAAATCAGATTTTCCAAACATCACCGTCGAACGCGCCCTCAAGCATCCGTCTTGGGTGATGGGCCGCAAAATCACAATTGATTCGGCAACGCTTTTTAACAAGGGCTTGGAAATGATCGAAGCGCGCTGGCTTTTCGATATTGAAATGGCGCGGGTCAAAGTTGTCGTTCATCCGCAAAGCATCGTTCATTCGATGGTCGAATTCATTGACGGCTCAATCATCGCGCAGCTTTCGTCGCCCGACATGTGTTTACCGATTCAATATGCGCTGACTTATCCTGAGCGCGTTCGAAGCGATCGGGTGCAGACTCATTTTGCCAAACTCGGTTCGCTGACGTTCGAAGAACCGGACACCGACCGCTTCCCATCTATTAATTTAGCGCGCAGAGCAGGGGAGGTTGGCGGAACGCTTCCAGCCGTGTTGAACGCGGCCAACGAAGTGGCGGTCGAAGCCTTCGTGAACAGGAAAATCAGCTTTCCGCAAATCAGTGAAGTCGTTGCTTGCGTGCTGGCAAAGCATCGTGTGACCGAACATCCCACGCTCGATCAGATTCTGGAGGCTGATTTCTGGGCGCGAAAGGAAGCGGTTTCCTAAGTTGCATGATTGAGGCTCACTCAGTAAATTAAGCGCGCGTTCAAATTAACGGCAATATTCATGGCTCAAATTTTAAACTATATCTATATCGCTGCGGCGGTTGTCCTTCTCTTTGGTGCCGCGATTTTTATTCACGAGTTCGGACATTTTTGGGTCGCCCGTCGGCGTGGATTGAAAGTTGAGGCATTTGCCATCGGCTTTGGGCCGAAAATATTCGGCTGGACCAGGAATGGGGTAGAATATGCGTGGCGGCTGATTCCTGCGGGCGGTTATGTGAAACTCCCGCAAATGGTCACGTCGCAGCAATTGGAAGGTGCGAGCGGGCAGGAAAATCTGCCGCCGGTTTCGCCGCTCTCAAAGATCCTCGTGGCTTTCGCGGGTCCACTAATGAACGTGATCTTCGCCATCGCCATTGCTTGTTTGATTTACGTTGTTGGTTTGCCAGTGGCCGTAAATCCTTCGATCATTGGCTATGTCGATCCGGCTTCTGCGGAATATAAATTAGGTATTCGTGAAGGAGATCGCATCGTCGCAGTGAACGGAAAAGTAGTCAAATCGTGGCAGGATGTGCAACTGACCACGGCCTTGGCGCGCACCAATGTGGTTCCTGTCTCCGTCGAGCGCAATGGCGTTAAATCAACTTATAATCTTACCGCTGAAGTCAATGATTTGATCGGTATAAAGGTTTTAAGTCTCGATCCAAAAGACCATCCCGTCATCGTTCAAGTGTTACCGGAAAGCGTTGCGGAAAAAGCGGGATTGAAAGTGAACGACACATTCATCTCTTTTGCGGGTGTTCCAATTGTTGGGCAGCAACAGTTGGTCGATTTAATCAAGAAGCGACCAGGTGAGCCAAGCGAATTACAGATCCAGCGCGGCGCAGAAAAAATTGTGTTGATGGTCACACCACAACTCGACCCTACGACGAAAGTAGGACGTTTGGGTGTGGCCTTGGACGCCAGTACGACCACTACTTACGTCGTCCAAAAACCGGGGCCAACACCGAATGAGCAAATCGCCGGGGTGCTCGACATGATGGGAAAAACTTTTAGTGCATTGTTTCATTCGAAGGAGACGGGCATCGGGGCGAAGGACTTAAGCGGACCCGTTGGAATCCTTTCGCATCTCGCCGTGCAGGTGAATACGGATTACCGGCTCGCTCTCAGCTTCATGGTGTTGCTTAACATCAATCTGGCCATTCTCAATTTGCTGCCCATCCCGGTCCTCGATGGCGGGCACATTTTGATGTCGCTTTACGAAGCGGCTACGCGTCGAAAAATCAGCGTGCGTTTCGTGGAATACACCACCACGGCGTTCGCAGTGCTCCTGATTTCTTTCATGCTTTACGTGACGTTTTTTGATATTCGCCGGTTCTCTTTGATTCGGATGATGTTCAAACGTCAAACGCAGATCGAGCAATCGCAGCAGCCACCCGCAGTTTCCGACACGAACACGGCGCGCTAAGCGGGTCCAATTCAGATGGATTGATGCGTCTAATCTCGGGAAGTTCGTTATGCACTACTGCCATTCTCCTTACATTTACCAGCGACGGAAAACGCGTGAAGTGATCGTAGGTGACCCGGCGCACGGCGGCGTCATCATCGGCGGCGAACATCCGGTCGTGAAGCAATCGATGCTCACCTGCGACACGATGGATACCGCCGAATCCGTGAAGCAAACTTTGGAGTTGGTTGCGGTTGGTTGCCAAATTGTTCGCATCACAGCGCCAACCGTGAAGGACGCGGCGAATTTAAAAAATATTGTCGCAGAACTTCACGCAAAAAATTGTTTCGTCCCGATTGTCGCCGACATCCATTTCAAACCCGATGCCGCGATGGAAGCTGCGAAATGGGTTGAAATGGTTCGCGTGAATCCCGGCAACTACGCCGACTCAAAAAAATTCGCGGTCAAAGAATACAGCGACGACCAATACGCTTTGGAGATTTGTCGCATCGAAGAAAAATTCACGCCGCTCGTTTTGCTTTGCAAACAATTGGGTCGCGCGATGCGCATCGGAACAAACCACGGTTCGCTCAGTGACCGCATCATGAACCGTTTTGGCGATTCACCGCTGGGCATGGTGGAGAGTGCGTTGGAGTTTGCTCGCATCGCACGGAAAAACGATTTCCACAATTTCAAATTCTCAATGAAGTCGAGCAATCCAAAGGTGATGATTGAGTGTTATCGCCTGCTCGTCGCGCGTCTCGATGAACTTGGCCCCGATTGGAACTACCCAATTCATCTCGGCGTCACCGAAGCTGGCGAAGGCGAAGATGGCCGCATCAAAAGCGCGATTGGAATTGGTTCACTTCTTTGCGATGGCTTGGGCGACACGATTCGCGTTTCACTTACCGAAGATTCGCCAAACGAAATCGCCGTTTGCAACGATTTGCTCGCGCAGATTCCTTC
>JBKJOA010000117.1:0-3962 GCA_046593365.1 Limisphaerales bacterium | reverse complement strand
CGATTTCCTCCCAGGTCATGAAATTCGTGCGGTCATCCATCCACTTGTGGGTGATGGAAAAGGTCGCGCCGAACCCTGACTCTTTAAGGAGCGGCGCGACAAAGGTGCGATGCGATTTAACCGCGTCATCAAAACTAGTTTGTCCGGTACAGCTTGCACGGGTGCGCCAATGGTTGGACAGCAGAGCAAGAACAGGGCGATCGCCAAAAAGCCGCTGTTCAGGAGGGCGCTAATGCCCGTGGCTCTGAATTTCCGCGAACATTGAGAAGTCACGGCGGCTGGCGACACCGAAAGACGAGTGGGTGTTAACATGGACCTCATGGGTTGGCCTGATCTTATCTCAATATTGGGAGTGTTGGCAAATCCCTGAGCGGATATTGTGTTTGGACAGTTTCAAGACTAAGAGCCTGTTTGAAAACTCATTTGGGCTTCAACCCGGCGGCGTTCCGAGTTCCGCCTTCAGGCGGTTTCCGCGCTCTGCCGCCTGAAGGCGGAACTCCAAACCCGGGTTTTCAAACAGGCTCTTCGTCCCCGTCTGTGATTTAAGGATACGCTTTTCCAGTTAATGCTGCACCGTTCTAAATCTTTCAGGAAATATCCGATAGACAGACAGCCAAAAATGGGTTGTGCTGATACTCAGAGTCGATATAGTGATTAAAGAACCCATTTATGAAAAATGCACCGAATCATGCTTTGTCGCCTGCGACATTTTCTCAACGCGGTTTTACGTTGATCGAGTTGTTGGTTGTCATTGCCATCATTGCTATTCTTGCCGGCCTGTTATTGCCGGCGTTGGCCAAGGCCAAGGCCAAGGCGCAGGGCATCCTTTGCCTGAACAATGGCAAGCAAATGATGGTCGCGTTGAACATGTATACAGGTGATAATCGCGAATGGTTTCCCCCGAACGAAGATGACTCCGGGGCTGCGTACGGGTGGGTGCGTGGGAACATGAGTTGGCAGAGTGGAAGCCCCGATTTGATCAATACACTCAATCTAACGGATCCAAAGTTTGCGCTTCTCGCTCCCTATACGGCCAAAAATTATGCGATCTATAAATGTCCGGCTGACTCTGTGCCTTCACCCTACGCTGGCAAGAAAGTGCAACGGGTACGTAGTTTTGCCATGAATCAGGCGGTTGGAACCAAAGTTGGCAGGTTGGCACCCGTTGACGGCCCCTGGTTGGATGGCACGCACAGCCACATCGCAAACCAGAAATATTTCGTGTACGGCAAGATGTCAACCATAGTAAAACCTGGACCCGCCAACCTCTGGGTATTGCTGGACGAAGACTACCGCAGCATCAATGATGCGGGTTTTGCCGTGACCATGGTTTCGAGCCTCTTTTTGGATGCGCCCGCGAGCTATCATGGCGGATCGTGCGGCTTCGCGTTTGCTGACGGGCATTCGGAAATTCATAGATGGAAGGATAAAAGAACCATCGTGACGGGAAATTCTTTTAACGCCATTTCTTTTAACCCCATCAATCTGGATGTGACCTGGATGCAGGAACGCACCTCGGCCTCGGTTAAGTAAGCCGTGCCAGTGAGCCTTTTGCCTAGAAGCTATCTTTCCCATCTCTGAATGTTGAGAGACGGCATCCAAATCAACGACTGAAAGAACAGGAGTTTACACATTTGGAGGCCGCGCACCAACCGAGAGGCGTTCCGCTCATCCCGGCAATTTCCGCCACTCCAAACCGATTCTCCCGCAACCACGCTGGCTGCTCCCAACGACCGGCAATTGACACCATAATTCTTTGAGACCATACTTTAAAGACGATGATCAATTGCATCCCAAACACCTTGTTCCTCGTCCGTTCGAAAATGATCATTATGACTCAGCCAAAGCAAACCCGCCGCCCATTTCACCCCCCAGCGCGATGGGGAGGTTTCACGCTCATTGAACTACTCGTGGTCATTGCGATCATCGCCATTCTGGCTGGTCTTTTGTTGCCAGCTTTGGCCAAGGCAAAGCAGAGGGCACATGCGGTCATGTGTATGAGCAATGGCCGACAATTGACACTGGCCTGGCGGATGTATGCCGAAGACAACGGCGACCGTATTCCATTCGCCTACGCGCCGGATTTTCCCAACCCGAACGCCCCCTTTGCCTGGGTCACCGGGGAGTTGGATTTTAGCGGAGCCAAGGTCAACTGGGAAATTACCAATAATATTTCCAGGAGTCCTCTCTGGCCCTATTGCGGGAAACAACCCGGTATTTGGAAGTGCCCGGCGGATCGGGCCACCGTCATTGTGGGCGGCCAGGCACGATCAAGAGTTCGGAGTATGTCGATGAACATCTGGGTGGGTGGCAACCAGGGAACAGATGGCGGTTGGGGACCATCGTGGAAAGTTTACCGGAAAGCGGCCGAGATGATCCAGCCCGGTCCAGCCAACACCTTTGTGTTGCTCGACGAACGAGAAGACAGCATCAACGACGGCTTTTTCATCGTTTTTATGGATGGCTATCCCAACGCCGCTAACACCAAAATGGTTGATTATCCGGCCAGCTATCACAATCGGGCCGCGGGCTTTTCTTTCGCCGATGGTCATTCTGAAATCCACCGATGGCGCGATCCGCGAACCATTCCGGTTTTGAAAGCGGGCCAATTACTCCCACTCAACCAACCCTCTCCCAATAATCCCGATGTCGTTTGGATGCAGGACCGCTCTACGCGGTTGAAATAACAGATCGAGGGGCGGTTGGGCCTCAATAGAGTTTATCCATGCGCTTTACCAAATGCGGATGTAAATTGGTAAATGAAGAGGGAGAGCGCGGCTTGGCGCAAACCAGCCGGAGCGGCCTGGCAAAGAGAAGCGGGGAAGAAAATTCCATATTACAGGTAGTTTCAGCTTGCTGTGGGTGACATAAATGGCGCTTGGTTTAACCCGAACTCCGAGATAGAAAAAGGGTCGTCAAGCGGGAAGGGTTGATGGCAAAGGGATTGATGCTTAAACACCCCGAGCTGGCCCTGCACAAAACGCCCGCACCGAAATTACCCCGCTCTTTGGGGATGCCAAGCTTGTTCTGGAGGAGACGCCGAAGGCCATCTCGCCCTTTGGCGCGCGGCAAACCGATCTGCAACTCAAGCCAATCTTGCGATGAGCAGAAAAAGAACAGTGACGAAATTTTTTTGCCCCGGCTGCTGCGCAGCAGCCGGGGCAAAACCCCCTCCTTGCGGAGGGCAAAGAACAAAACCGTCGGTGTCATTTAATGTGAGGCAACGAATACCCTGATTAACACAAATCCCCGGTGTCATTTATCCTTGCGGCAACAGGCTCGTCATAACCAGCGTACTCGGTGTTCCCGTGGAGTCCATGTCCAGATTAACGATGCCGCCGCCGCCTGCAGCGTAGCTGTCGCTCATCGTAGTAGAGTTATAGCATAAATCACAGGCAGTCAGCGTTGCTGCGGTTTGATTCGCAAGTGCCCCGCCGCCGCCGTTGCCGGAAGGGTTATCCCGAAGGACACAGCCGACCATTATCAGCCCTGAACCGATATTATAAATACCGCCACCACCCCCGTTAAATGCGGCGCGGTTGCCGGTGAGGATGCAATTAGTCATTTGCAGAAGCCCAAGGTTATATATGCCGCCGCCATCGCCTTGCCAGCCGCAGCGGTTTTCGGCCAAAACACAGGAATTCAAAGTCAACGTGCCTGCGTTGAACACGCCACCGCCCCAGGATTGGAGGGTGCCGCTGGACGCATAAGCCTTGCCATCTTTGATGGTGACGCCAGAGATGTTCGCCGTTACCCCATTCGTGACACTGATTACGCGGGAGAGAGAACTGCCGCTAATGCCGAGCAGGTTGGCTCCGGGACCGACGATGTTGAGATTCTTGCTTATGACCAACTGGCTCGAGAGTTTAATCGTGCCCGTCACGCCAAAGTTGATGGTGTCGTTGGTCGCAGCAACGGCAATAGTGTCGCGCAGTGAACCGGTTCCGCTGCCTGCCAAGTTT
>JBKJOA010000096.1:0-5135 GCA_046593365.1 Limisphaerales bacterium | reverse complement strand
GTCTCGCGATTGGTGATCCGCAAATTGCCGAGATGCACAAAGTCATTGGCCCGATTGCGGTTTTGGGGTGGAGCAGTTTTCGAGTTCGTGTGCAGATGAATCTTTGGGAATTTTTCGCGAACCGCCGCCATCCCGGCGATATGATCTTCGTGCGTGTGGGTGAGAAAAAGATGACGGAGGTTGAGGCCATTCTCTTCAATCAATTTCAAGGCTGAACCCGCATCCCAGCCGGTGTCAAAGAGGGCGGCTTCGCGGTTAATTTCATCCCAAACCAAATAAGAATTTACCGAATAATCTTTTGTGGTCACGATGTGTCGCAGTTCTCGCCAGAGACTTAAATCCTGTTTCGCCGGTAGCCAGCCCTTTGCGATATTTTCGAGTTTCGCGCCATTTAGTCCGATGACTTTTGCAAGCGAGGAAAAATTGGGTTGCCTGGATATTATCCCGGAGTCTTCGAGCGCACTCAGTTCCGCTTCCGTTAAACCCGCCGCTTTTGCCGCCGCGTCCACCGGGACGTTGGTCATCAGCCGCGCCTTCCTGATTATGTCGCCAAAGTGATCTTCCAAATTCATGGCGCGAACTTAGCGCGTCCGACTTCAGTCGCAAGCTTTAGCTTCCACTCCAACGGCGGGCAATTTGCGCGGAAATTATCTCCAAAAATTCCGCGGGCCGCGCTTTTGCATTTTCTACACTGGTGAGTTCCGTCAGGCCGTGCGTCTGCGTAAACAGCTTTTGCGCCTTCTTCGGTTCCAGCACGGTGCCCGCGATTCCGATGCACGGCACGTTCTTCTTCGCGCAGAGCAGCGCGACTTGTCCAACGCCTTTACCCATCAACGTTTGTTTGTCCAGCGCGCCTTCCCCCGTGAGAACCAAATCGGTTTTGCTCAACTGTTGCTCCAGCTTCGCACACTCGGAGAAAATACTAAAACCTGGTTCCGGCTGCGCTCCGAAGAAAGCCATCAAACCAAAACCGAGTCCGCCCGCTGCACCCGCCCCGGGTTCCATTGAAAAATCTTTTTTAAGAAATATTTTTGAAACCTGCGCGAATTTTTTGAGCGAACGTTCTGCTCTCGCAAAATCGGCTCGCTGCAAACCTTTTTGAGATCCGTAAATGCGGGAAGCTCCCTTCGGTCCGAGCAACGGATTCTGCACGTCAATCGCCACGGTCACCTTCATTTGCGAAGCTAAATTTTGGGGAGGCCGACAAATTTGCTGAAGGCGATTCAGCGCGGTCCAGTTTTCTATTTCTGCTCCACTCGCATCAAGAAATTTCCAGCCGAGCGCCCGGGCCACGCCGAATCCCCCGTCATTGGTGGCACTGCCTCCGATGCCGATCAGGCAGTTTCGGCAACCGAGCTTTTGTGCAGCTTGCATTATCTTTCCCAAACCGAACGTATCGAGTTGGAAAGGATGAAATTTTCCTGCGGGCAGCATCGTGAGGCCGATGACTTTCGCCGATTCGATCACGGCCGTTTTTGTTTTTTGGTTCCACCACCAAGTCGCCTCAACTGGTCGGTGCGCCGCATCAACGGTTTTCGTTCTCCGCTGTTTGGCCCCAATCAGTTCGCCGATCACTTCACCAAAACCGTCCCCGCCGTCGCCCATCGGAAGAAGGTGAATCGCGTCGAGGGGTCGGGCTTTTTTCCAGCCGCGAGCCAAAGCCAATGCCGCTTTTTGCGCCGACAAAGTTCCTTTGAATTTGTCCGGGACGATGAGAATTCGAAGTGCCTTGCGGGGCGCAGACGCGCGCTGCGTGGATAAAAAATTCATGCGCTCCTTAATAGTTGGTGATGCCGGTGGCGCAGGTCAATTCAAACTCTTTTCCGGGGCTGGAAAATTTAGCTAGTCAGTCTGAGAGGCTTCTGGTGCATAATTCACGCGCTCAATGAAAATCGCCATTATCGGTTTGGGTTACGTTGGTTTGCCTCTCTGCCTGCAATTTGCGCGCAACGGCGTCGAAGTGCTTGGGCTTGATATCGATCCGGCCAAAGTGGATTCCATCAATCGCGGGAAAAGTTACATCCAGCATATCGACAGCGACGATGTGCAAAGGTTGGTGACAGCTAAAAAGTTTTCAGCTTCGAACAATTTTGCTCAAGTGCGCGCGGTGGAAGCAGTGCTGATTTGCGTTCCGACACCTTTAAATAAAAATCGCGAGCCTGACATTTCCTACATCCTGAAGACCGGCGAAGCGATCGCGCCGCATTTGCAAAAGGGAACGCTCGTCGTTTTGGAATCGACGACCTATCCGGGAACGACGGAAGAAGATCTGCGCGCCGTTTTGGAGAGCGGTTCCGGTCTGAAAGCGGGAACCGATTTTCACCTCGCGTACTCGCCCGAGCGCGAAGACCCGGGAAATCCAGAGAGCAAAGTGGAGATGATTCCAAAAATTGTGGGTGGACTAACCCCGGCTTGTTTGGAGAAAACCAAAAATCTTTATGGACGGGCTATCAAAACGTTGGTGCCGGTTTCGAGTTGTCGCGCGGCGGAGGCAACCAAACTTTTGGAAAATATTTTTCGCAGCGTGAACATCGCGCTTGTGAACGAATTAAAAGTGGTTTACGCCGCCATGGGAATCGACATTTGGGAGGTCATCAGTGCTGCGAAAACCAAACCGTTCGGTTACATGCCGTTTTATCCCGGACCCGGTTTGGGCGGGCATTGCATTCCAATTGATCCATTTTATTTGACGTGGAAAGCGCGCGAGTTCGGACAGAACACGCGGTTCATCGAATTGGCCGGTGAAATCAATACAGCGATGCCGCAATATGTGATTGGCCGGGTCACGGAGGCGCTCAATGCGAAACGCAAATCCGTCAACGGCAGTCGCATCCTCTTACTTGGCCTCGCTTACAAACCGAACGTGGCGGATCTTCGTGAGTCGCCCACTTTTGTATTGCTTGATTTACTGAAAGAAAGCGGCGCAGAAGTGAAGTATTACGATCCCCATATTCCTGAGATCCCGCCGACGCGTGAACATGCGCATTGGACTGGAACGAAATGCGTCGAATGGACTCGCGAAATGATTTCCGGTTTTGATGCCGTCGTCATTGCCACGGCGCACCAGTCCGTTAACTACAAGCAACTCGCAGAGTGGTGCGGTTGCATCATCGACAGCCGCAATATCATGGCTCAGGTGCAGGCATCACCGGGAAAAATTTGGAAAGCTTAGGACGTTTGTTGCATGTCAATTTACGAAAATTTACAACAACGCCTGCGCTCCGAGCCGAAGCGTTGGTTGGTTACGGGTGTGGGTGGGTTCATCGGTTCCCATCTTTTGGAACGGTTGCTCGAATTGGAGCAGCGCGTCGTCGGCTTGGATAATTTTTCAACTGGCCATAAAAAGAATCTTCAGCAAGTCCAGGCGATTGTTGGACCGGAGCGCTGGAAAAACTTCCAATTTGTCGAAGGGGACATTTGCAAGTTGGCTGACTGCAGATGCGCCTGTCACGAAGCCGATTTTGTTTTGCATCACGCGGCGCTTGGTTCAGTTCCGCATTCAATGCTCGATCCGTTGGCGAGCCACGAAAGCAATGTCACTGGATTCATCAACATGTTGATTGCGGCTCGCGACGCGAAAGTAAAGCGGTTCGTTTATGCGTCAAGCAGCGCGATCTACGGAGATGATCCTGAACTTCCGAAAGTAGAACATATAATTGGCAATCCTCTTTCGCCCTATGCTGCGACGAAGAAAATGAACGAAATCTACGCGGACGTTTTCGCGCGCGCTTATGGTCTTGAATCAATTGGGCTTCGCTATTTCAACGTATTTGGCCCAAGGCAGGATCCGGACGGCGCCTATGCTGCAGTGATTCCGAAATGGATCGCGGCCGTGATTCAGCGTCAGCCCGTAATCATCAACGGCGATGGTGAAACGAGTCGCGATTTTTGTTTCGTTGAGAATGTAGTGCAGGCGAATTTGCTCGCGGCAACGACTCACAATTCGGGCGCAGTCAATCAGGCTTACAATATCGCGGTTGGAAAACGTACGACTTTGAACGAGCTGTTTGCGCTTATGCAATCAGGTCTGCGCCAGCACGATGCCTCGTTATCGGATCAAAAACCACAGCACCAAGACTTCCGTGCCGGAGATGTGCACCATTCTCTCGCCGACATCAGCAAAGCCAAAAGATTGCTCAAATATGAGCCGACGCACCGCATCAGCGAAGGCCTGGAATTGGCGCTGAATTGGTATAAACAAAACGTGGTTTGACGCGAAACGCTCCACAGAAGGGGTTGGAAGAGCACCCAGCGTACGCTGCAAAACTTTTTAAAAATAATTGTCGCCCCCGCAAAATCGCGGCACTCTCTGCGCCTCATGCGAGAAATCAATATCGGAATGATTGGCGGCGGCACGGTGGGCAGCGGCGTTTTTCACGCGTTCCAGACCAACGGCGCGCTCATGCAATCGCGCCTCGGCGTCAAAATGAATTTCCGCAAAATCGCGGTCAAAGCATTCGATGAACCGCGTCCCTATGAAATTCCAAAAGCGTTGATGACGCTAGACTGGCAGAACGTCGTCAATGATCCGAACATTAAGATCATCATCGAACTCGTCGGCGGCACCGGCATTGCGCGGACGATGATTCTTTCCGCGTTGGAAAAAGGAAAAACGGTTGTCACGGCGAACAAGGCTTTATTGAGTGCGCATGGCCCAGAGTTGTTTTCCGCCGCCGCGAACAGTGGCGCGAATCTTTATTATGAAGCGAGCGTCTGCGGCGGGATTCCAATTATTAAATCATTGCGCGAAGGTTTTGTGGCTAATCAATTTCCTGCCATCTACGGCATCGTCAATGGCACTTGTAATTACATTCTGTCGCGCATGAAACAGGAGGGGGCAGATTTCGCGGACGTCCTCGCGGACGCGCAGAAACAAGGTTACGCCGAAACGCCGCCCGACCTCGATATCGACGGCAAAGATGCGCAGCATAAAATCGGGATCTTGGCTTCGCTCGCGCACGGTTTCTGGGTGGATCATCATAAAATTCACGCGGAAGGCATTCGCGATGTGTCGAAGATCGATATGATATTTGCCGAGAAGCTGGGCTATACGATCAAGCTGCTCGGCATCGCCAAACAAATTTCAGGGAAGAAACCCGGTGTGCAGGTTTCGGTTTATCCCACGCTCATTCCTA
>JBKJOA010000390.1:0-3745 GCA_046593365.1 Limisphaerales bacterium | reverse complement strand
GCGGCTGGAGCGAGGATGGGTGTCGCAGCGCCACTCTCCTGCGTATTCGGATGGGGTGCGGAAATGTCCCAACGGCACCTTTTGTTTCGAGGGAAGATGATACAGATACGGATGCTGATCGCGTTGTTTGTCAGGATAAGTGTCATTGAGAACCCATTCGTTGTTCGTGTTTGGCAGGTAGGTGTTGTGCCCATTTTGACTCATCTCCTTCGACCCAACCAGCGTCACCTCGTGCGTGCGATCTTTGTATAAATAAAATTTGTCGCCATGCGATGGATGCCACGCCCACGCCATGATGTGATCGGGATCGCGCCAAATGAAATGCGAGGTCCCGCCATGAGGATCCAGGCAATACCAATCCTTTCCATCCCGATTACAAGTGAAAGCGCGCGTTTGAAATTTCGTGATGGGCTGTCCGGGATTTCGCCAGCGATGCAGAAAGAAAAAGCGCGTTCCATCCGTGTTAAACAACAAGTGATTGAACCAATGCTTTGCGCCGGGAAGAAAAGCTGATTCTTCGCGGCCGGTGAATGGCACCTTCACCGCGTCAGCAAAACTGAAAAGCAATTTCTGCCGCCCGCTTTTCATATCCATGCGCCAGATGCCCGCATTTTTCGGAGCAGTGATATTTCGATTCGGGTCGTCCAAACCGGCGTAGCCATATCCCGGGCGGCAATCATTGAGCCGACGGAAATCGGGTGCGATGGCCGTTTTCCCATCCGGACTGATCGTGTAAATTGGATTGGGCAGCGTGCGTAGCTTGCCCGTTTTCACCTTTAGAATTCGCGAAACAAAACGATTACCCTCGCGGTCATTCCAAATTACTTCGTTATCACTGCCGGGCAACCATTGCAACATGCACCCTTGCTGCCAATTCCAGGCGCGGGTGGAGCCGAGTTCGGTCCAGCGATCGTTGTTGTGCAGGTCCACCATTCCGACGCGAATGCGATCTTCGCCTTTTGGAGAACGTCCTTCGAAATCGACTTCATTGCCCAGCACCAAACGATTATCCGCAGAGAATTGGAGCTTGTCGTAATAACCGAACCAATGAAATTTTGGACCCTTCGTAATTTGGCGGACCGCAGGCAGGTTCTCCGCCAGTTTGGATACCCCGCGAACGAGCAAAGGTTTTAGGCCTGCCAAAATGGGCAACTGGATTGCCATTGATGCAATAAAGCGACGACGGTTCATGCGCAAATTCTGCATCGTGTGCCGAGTCCTCACAACGCTTATCCCTTTCGGTAACTCACTTCGATGCGAGATCGCGTATTTCTTCCGCACTCAACGCGCGGGCGAACAAAGAAAAATCAGAGAAGCGCGCGGCGAGAAATTCGTTGCCGGAGTAATTCGGGTTCCCGCCGAGTGCGCAATCTTTCGCCTGAGTCGTGGTGAACTCGGGTGCTGGACATGAACCAGCCGCCTTGCCGTTGATGAACAAGGTCAGCGTGCCGCCTCGTTTTACTGTAGCCACGTGATGCCAGCGTCCGGCTTCCATCGCCACGCCGGGTGTTGAGAATGCGCCGCCCGATTCGATGCCCGCATTGATCTTGCCCTCTTTTACCATCAATCGGAGCGGATCATCCATGCTCGCCGACCAAGCGCTAAAGATTTGGCCGGGATGATTTGATTGGGCCTCGTTCAAACGCACGCGAACGGCTACCGTGAACTCTTCCTCGGGCCACGCTGGAATCGCATACACGAGCATTTGGTCACGACCGTTCACTTCGGTACCTTCGCCGTCTCGCGTGGAAAACTTCGCGGATTTAACCTGACCGAATCGTGGCGGGGCATCGCCGCGAAGCGAGTGGAAGAGAAGTTCGCCGTTCGGGCCGAGCTTGGGTTCAGGCGGCAACACTTGTTGGGGCGCACTGGGATCAAGAACGAACTGTGCCGGTGGAACATCGGGTATGCTTTCACCATTCGCGCTGACACTGACGACGCGCCAAAATAATGGTGCGCGTGTCGCGCCTGTTTTGTTGGCCAGAGCCGAGGTGTTCATGACAACGCGACTGGCAGAGCCACCATTAATTGCGAGCAGCAATGACATGAAGGATTCATTCGTCGCGACTTCAACGCGGTAACTTGTTCCATCACTTTGGACGCCTGATCTGCGTTGACCGCGCCATTGAAAGCGCACTTCACCAAGCGGCACGCGAGCGCCGTCCGAGGGAAGTTGCGCGAAGGCCGGAGCGGGGGGCGGGTTCGACGCGGAAAGCCATGAGCGATAGCGTGTGCCCGAAGCTCCTGCGCTCGCGAAATCCACGAGTCGCAACGAGCGACTGTCCGCCGTCGGAAAGTCAATGGCCAACCATGGCTCGCTCACCGCACCAGTTGCAGCGGAATTTTCTTCGCGGCGTAATTTAGTTTCAACAAGGCGCGCTTCCGCCAATTTCGTGAGAGCCACCGGCGGAATCGCATCCTCATCAAATGAATTCTGCGCCTGATCATAGGCGAGCAGCAGCGGTCCGCGAAAGAGCGACACCGTGCCCGCCGCCTCATTGGCACCTGGGACGAATCTCACCGGCATTTCGAAGGCAAGTTCGAGTTTATCGTTCTTATTCCATTTGCGTTTCAGGATCGAATAACTTCCAGCGATGACGTTCGGAACCGGTCTGCCATTTAGCAACAGCTTCGGTCGATTGGCCCACGCGGGAATCCGCAGACGCAGGGCGATGGGATTTTTCGCCGTGGTTTTCACTCTGAATTCTGTTCGTCCGCTGCGCCATGCGTCGTCGCTTGAAGTGATCGTCACGGGTGTTCCATCGGCGAGCTTCATCTGGAATCGTCCGACGCCGAGCCAATTGAGGACCAAACCATCGGTTGATGACATCACCGCCCAATCACTCAACATGCCGGGTATTCGCGGGCCGTTTACCGAGCAGCAGTTTAATTCCGGCGTCCCGGCGCGTGATTGGAAAACGATGGTATGCGCGCTGGCTTCGCGGACTCCATCCATCGGCGTGTTGTAAGTGAACCAGCGTCCGCTCGCGTGTTGGGCGCCGAGACCGCCGTTGAGCGTGGAGAGTTCAAGTTCATCCGCCGCGTGCAAATCGCCGGTGAGCCGCAGATAATCAATCGTAATCGCCATCCACGCGACCGTGCAGCAGGTTTCGATGGCGCTCGGCGTGTAAGGATTGCCGGTCGCTTGTTCGCCGGAACTGAAGCCGCCAGTATTCCGACGATCCCAGCGGCGAATACTCCGCCAATGATGCTCGAACGCCTCGCGATATTTCGGCTCGCCGGTGATACGCCACATTTCCACGAGACCTTGCAAATCGTGCAGACTTTCCCAGCGCGGTTTGGGCGAGCGATAATATTCGCGCCCATCCAATCCGGCGCGGAGATAATCTCCGGCGCGTTCCCAATCCTTCTCCACTTCGCGCGCCATGCGGAGATAACGCGCTTCGCCGGTGACGCGATGCAGCATCGCCATTCCGGTGAGAATGGACATGTTCATTTCCGCATCACCGGTGTCGAACACGCGCTTGCCGGTGTCGAGGAAAGTATTGCAAACGAGGTCGCCCGCCTTGCGTGCCGCCGCGAGTGCTGCGGGATCGCCCCTTTGTTCGTGCCAGAGCAGGAGCGCCTGGATCGCGTGATAATGCCCCCAGAGATCCCAGTTTTTTAACAGTCGAACGTTCTTCGCAAATGGTCCGAGGTAACCGTCATCGGCCTGCGTCGCGATCAATTCTGCGACCACGTTCGACACCTGTGCGCGAAGGCGCAGGTCGTCCGACATGCGCAA
>JBKJOA010000281.1:0-5854 GCA_046593365.1 Limisphaerales bacterium | reverse complement strand
GCGTTGCGGAATGATCGTCGCCGATTCCTTGCTCAACTTTCTCTGGCAACTTTATTCTGGACGGTGCCGGGCGCGTTCGCCGAACAACTGATCCTGACGCCGCGCCAAACGGAAGGTCCATTTTATCCAGACAAACTTCCGCTCGATACGGACAATGATCTCGTCACCATCAACGACGCGCTCACGCCGGCGGTCGGGGAGATTACCTATTTGAGCGGACGCATTCTCGATGCTCGCGGCGAACCTCTGCGCAATGCGCTCGTCGAAATCTGGCAGACGGACAAGAACGGCGTTTATCTGCACAGCGGCAGTAATAATCATGGAAAGTTGGACAGCAATTTCCAGGGTTTTGGCCGGTTCCTCACTGGCACCACCGGAGAATATCTTTTCCGGACGATCAAACCGGTTCCGTATCCGGGACGCACCCCCCACATTCATTTCGCTGTGAAAATGAAAGGCCGAGAAAAATTTACGACTCAATGTTACGTCGCAGGCGAACCGCAAAACGAACGCGACGGTGTTCTCAAAGGGATCAAAGATGCACGGGCAAAAAAATCGGTGATCATCCCATTCGCTCCATTGAAGAACAGTCGTCCTGCTGAACTTGCCGCGCGCTTTGACATTGTCATGGGTTTCACGCCCGAGGCATGAAGCGCTGTTGGGAAAGCGAGTCTTGATTGATTTCAGATTGATCCGGAAAAGTTAGTCTTCCCGGTTTGTTACAGGTACTTGTCTCGCAGCTTCGCGCTCTGTAGAGTTTCGCGCATGGAAATCTTTCGTCGCATTTTATCGACTGCCGTCCAAGGAGGCGCTTCGGACGTTCACATCAAAATTGGCAACCCGGTCATTTTTCGAATCAACCGCACTCTGGTTGCCATCGAGTCTCCTCTTCCGACCGAAGAATGGGTGGCCAACATCACCGCAAACATTCTCCCAAAGCATTTGCATAAACGTTTTGAAGAAGATCATGAAGTGGATTTTTCCTATTTTTTGCCGGGCGTCGGTCGTTTCAGAACCAATCTATTCCAGGAACGCGGCCGCTCGTGTTTAGCCATGCGTTTTGTCAAAACGCAGGTGCCCAGCTTTGAAGAGCTTGGGTTGCTTCCGATTTTGAAAAAGATTGCGCAGTCGCCGCGCGGAATTGTTTTGCTCGCCGGTTCCACCGG
The DNA here is from genome assembly GCA_046593365.1 of Limisphaerales bacterium. Lineage (GTDB taxonomy): Bacteria > Verrucomicrobiota > Verrucomicrobiia > Limisphaerales > CANJXF01 > CANJXF01. The sequence continues at coordinate 4,688 of JBKJOA010000281.1, read as the reverse complement.
TTGCGGCAAATCGACCACGCTCGCGGCGATGATCGAGCACATCAACGCCAACAGCCGCAAACATATCATCACGATGGAAGATCCGATTGAATATGTGTTCGAGGACAATCAATCGATCATCGAACAGCGCGAAGTCGGTCTCGACACCCTTTCCTTTGGCCACGGTCTTAAACACGTTTTGCGTCAAGACCCGGACATCATCATGGTCGGCGAAATGCGCGATGCGATCAGTTTTTCAGCAGCAATGAGCGCGGCGGATACGGGACATCTGGTGCTCTCGACGCTGCACACCACCAATGCGGCGCAGTCTGTCGGGCGCGTTTTGGATTTCTTCAAGGCAGACGAACGCGAACAAGTCCGCCGCCAGCTTTCTGGCACGTTACAGGCAGTGATCTGCCAACGTATGGTTTCTACGATTGCCGGAGGGATGACGCCTGCTTTGGAGATTTTGATTAACACCGGCACGGTGCGGAAGTTGATTGAAGAAAATCGTCTTGATAAACTCCCTGCCGCCATCGAAACCGGCAATGAAGATGGCATGCTGAATTTCAATCAAGCGCTTTTTCAACTGGTGCAGGACGGGAAAGTTTCACGCGAAGAAGCACTAGCGAAGGCAACCAATGCGCAGGCGCTCGAAATGAATTTCCAGGGAATTTTCCTCAGCGAAGGCAAACGAATTCTCGGGTAAGAAGTGGTTGGAACCACGCTCATTATGTGTCCTGCAATTGCATTGGCACAGGCCATATGCCTCTCGCGCCAAGGTTTTTCGAAGGTTCGATTGGAATAGGTAGGATCTATGTTCCGTGTAGAATATCGGCTTAAACTTGGTTAAGTCGGCTTGGCTGGGGCTATTGATGTTCCGGCAATTTGGCGAGGATCATCTCTACCGTACGTTCCACCGCTCCGAGGTTTTCCCGCACGACCTCCAGCGCATTTTTTCCAAGCTGAAGGCGGCGTGGTTCATCGGCCAGCAGACTGTCAATCGCTTGCTCCAGCTCAACCTCATCGCGGACTTGCACTGCGCCATTTCTTTTCACAAACGCCTCAGCGATCGGAGCAAAATTTTGCATGTTCGGTCCGAAAATCATCGCCTTGCCCAAGGCACCCGGCTCAATTGGATTCTGCCCCCCTTCGGCTGTCAAACTTTTGCCGACGAAAATCAACGAAGCATGTTCGTAAAAAAATTTTAATTCGCCCGTGCTGTTGACAAGCAGGCAATCGACTTCGCCGACGGCGCGGCGCGTGGCGTCGGTAATGGTGCTGCGATAAACGAATTTCACTCCGCGCGTTTCCAGGGCGCGTCCGACTTCCTTCCCGCGCTCGAAATGACGCGGCACAAGCACCAGAAATAAATCGGGAAAACGCTGGCGCAGTCGAAGAAAAATTTCGGCTAGCAGCGCTTCTTCACCATCGTGCGTGCTCCCGGCAACAAGAATCGGGACGTTCGCCGGCACGCCGATTTGTGCAAGCAAATCCGGGACATGGAGCACGCGTCGCTCGTCCAGCTTGGCTGCATCGAATTTTAAATTCCCAAAGACGTGAACGTTGTCTGGAGGAAAACCGAGCTCGCCAAGGCGTGTGGCATCCGCTTCGTCCTGGCAACCCACTCCAGCGAAAGTTTTAAAAATCGGACGAAACAGGAAATTAAAGCGTTTGTAGCCGCGGAATGATTTTTCCGAGAGTCGTGCGTTTACGAGGAACAAGGGGATGTTGCGGTCGGTGGCTTGCCAAAGAAAGTTCGGCCAGATCTCCGCCTCAACCAGAATGATTGCGATGGGATGAATGGTGGTGATGGCGCGGCGCACAAATTTATACGCGTCGATGGGGTAATAAATTTTATCTACGTGCTGCGGGAGTTTGCTCCGCAATTCGCCCATACCGGTGGAAGTAGTGGTTGAGACGACGATTTTCAAATTGGGCGCACGCGGTTCGAGAGCCTGGATGAGGCGCGTGCAAATATTCACTTCGCCCACGCTGACCGCGTGAAGCCAAAGCACATCACGATTCGTAAGGCCTTGCTTCAGTTTGCCGCTGTACCGGCCGGAGCGTTGGCTGAATCCCGCTCGCCAGTTTCCGCGCCGCCACATTTTTAAAAAATAAAATGGCGCGCTGATCGCCAGGCAAATCGGGAAAAGAATGTTATAGATCAGACGCATTCGTTTAGTGCCGGAAGAAAATAAACCAGATCACGATGAACATCGGGATCAAAAAAGGGAGGGTGTATTTAAAGATGTAACCCATGAAACCGGGCGTGTGAACTTTTTGATGGTCCGCGATGGATTTGACCATGAAATTCGGTCCGTTTCCAATATAAGTGGCCGCGCCAAAAAAAACCGACCCGACGCTGATTGCGACAATAAAACTATTATAGGAAAGATTTCCCAAGAGGTAAGCAATTTGAATGTCTTTAACGCTGATGGTTCCCGAAGCCATTTTACCCGGAAAATATTGTTTCAAAGCATCGAAAGTATGACGCACTTGATCCGCAGTCAGGCCGGTTAACGTGGCGACGTCCGCTCCGTTTGATTTGAGGAGTTGATCTATTTGCGTGATAATCTCCTTGTCGATACTCCCTTCAACCGCACTCAGGAAGCTCAAGTAGGTTGGAGCGTTGTCCAGGAACCCCGAGAGTGTGCCGCAAGCCCAGTAATAAAGTGATGGAGAAGGAGTGCCCAATGCGCGTGAGTTTCCTTGAAGCCAATCCAGCGCGGGCATCATCGTTGCGAAAATTCCGATAAACAAAATCGCGACTTCCTGGATTGGGTGGAAATTGAAGTCATTGGATTCATGCACCTGCTTTTTCGTAGTAAAGTAAGAGGCGGCCGCTGCGCCAATCATCAGCGATTCGCGCAGAAATGGCGGGTCGTTGATGAAAACGGAGCCAAGAATCACGGCAAGGAAAAGAACATTTGAAACGCCATCAAATCGCCATTCCTCATTTTGCGTGAATTCGGCGCGGACTCGTTTTGGCACCCTGCGGAAATTCCGCGCGTCGATGACGTAGAACATGGCAAGAAGAATTCCAATTCCTAAGGCCCACATGGGCCAGCAATGTTCGGCAACCCACCAGAATGGAATGCCTTTCAAATAACCTAGAAACAAGGGTGGATCTCCAATGGGTGTGAGGCAACCGCCCACGTTGGACACAATGAAGATGAAGAAAACGACGTGATGCGCCGTGACACGAAATTTATTCATCCGCAGCCAGGGTCGAACTAATAACATCGATGCACCCGTTGTTCCTAAAAAATTAGCCAGCACCGCTCCGACAAATAGGAACACGACATTGACCATTGGAGTCGCTTCTCCTTTCACATTGATATGGATCCCGCCGGAGACCACATAGAGTGAACCGATCAACCCGATGAAGCTCAGGTAATGGTGTGCTGTCTCACCAATTTTTTGGCGGGCAATGCCGGCAATATCACCCGGGAAACCGAAAAAGTAGTAACCGAGAGTCACGGCACCCAGAGAGAGCGCTACTTTGGCGTAATTTTTCGACCACCATTTTGGAATCAGCAGCGGCCCAATCGCAATCATGGCCAGCAACATGCCGAATGGAAAAATCATCCATGGGTTTGGTGTCAATAACAGCGTGGTTTCCACTGGCCAAAACTAAGGTGCGGCTTAAAACAGGGTCAATAGAATAACTCCAATCTAATGGAACGTTTACCCTTGCGTGCCAAAAAACCGGCAGGGAGAGTCGTGACCGCGAACAAAACTGTTTCGCAGCCGCGACTCCCCATGCCGATTGCAGCCCAAGCGAGTTTGGTTGATCCGTGCGCCAATCATGCGGCCTCCACGAGCAAGAGTGCGCTGCGGAGCCGCACCTGATTTTGCTTTTGAAATTGCAAGCGCGCACACCGTGCTTTTTCTTCCAGCAACGTGGGAAAGAACAAGGCCGGAAACGGCGTCGTCCAAGCCAGCGCGGAGGCGTCATTGGCGGCGCGCCTCAGCGGTGCGCTTAGCTGGGTCTGGACAACGTTGTCCAATAGCCGCTGCAACAACCGGCTTTTCAATTTCTCGAACTCTGCTCCTTCCACCGTGCGGAATGGGAGTCTCAGCACGGGTGCCAGATTGTATCGCGTTTCGCGCGAGAATCGGGTCGGCAGTTTTTGATTTTTCTTTTTCATACTATTTTCTCTTTCCATGCCGCTCTGTCTTGAGCCGCAAATTGTTAAACAAAAAACCCACGATTGGCTGGCAATCGTGGGTTTTAAAAATCTTTGGTTATTTCGCTTAGAAGATTCTTGCCACGTTGCCAGAAGCCTGGTGTGAGCGCCAAATCGACATGACTCCAACGGAGCAGCCGGCGCACAGGCAAATTGTTACTGTAAACGTTTTTTGCATCTTCGAGGCAGGAAGAAACAATAGACTCGACGCATTGTCAAAGAAATTTTTTGCGCTTGAGGGGTCGTGCATCCAAAAGTCAAATTTTGCGCGTGGTCTTTAACGCGCAACTTGAGGGAAGTTTTTTTTGATGCCGCAAGCGTTGTGTTGGGCTGGGGAACAAAAAGAAATTGAGTTGGCTGCTGACGTGTTGGAGAAATTGCGGCACAAATAAATATGCTCAAAAATCTTCGTTCCATTTTGGGTGCGGCGTTCTGGTTGGTTGCTTTTTCAACGTGGCAAGTTTTTGCAGCGGAAAAAGATGATCCAATTCGTTGGGAAAAGGACATTCAGCAATT
>JBKJOA010000273.1:0-4666 GCA_046593365.1 Limisphaerales bacterium | reverse complement strand
GGATCGCCTATGAGAAAGAGAAGTCGTATTCTGTTTTGTCATTGCTGGAAATAAGTTTCGGGGCAGGCTAACAAGCAGTCAAAGAATCGCGAGGGAAAACATCCTCGCGATCAGGCTTCCTTGGGTGGAAGCGCGTGAAGGGTCGCGCCATGCCTTGTGGATTGGATCACGCTCGAAAGAAAAACTGAGCTTGCGGAGAAAGGAACAACATTGCCAACGTGGCCGAGAGAAAGGACCGTCGGAAGGAAGTTGTGCCATTTTATTTGATAGCGGGTTGTTTTGGTGGGGCGAGGCTACGGACGAGCCGCCGCCATTCCATTTCGGCCGGAGACGGTTCGCGAGACGCTCGCCCCGCCGCTTGATCCAGACTGAGGCACTGCCTATTATTTTACTTTGTGAACGCCGAAACCATTGAACATCTTTCAACCGCGGATAAAACTCTCGGGAGGCTTATTCGAAAAGTCGGCCCGTGCACTTTGAAGCCGGAGAAAAATTGCAGCCCGTTTCAATCCCTGGTACGCTCGGTGGCTTATCAACAACTCACGGGAAAAGCCGCTGCAACAATTCTCGGACGCGTGATAGATTTGTTTCCTGCTCAAAAATTCCCGGAGCCGGAAGACTTGGTGAACATTACGGAGGAGCGCTTGCGTGCCGCCGGTTTGTCGCGGGCGAAAGTTGCTGCGGTCAAAGATATCGCGGCGAAAACATTGTCCGGAGTGGTTCCGACGGCGAAGGAAATCCGCAAGTTATCCAACGAAGAAATTCTGGAGCGCTTGACCACAATTCGCGGAGTCGGTCCGTGGACGGTGGAAATGCTCTTGATGTTTCGGCTTGGTCGGCCGGATGTGTTGCCCGTCACAGATTATGGCGTGCGGAAAGGTTTTGCCCTCACTTATAAACTGGACGAATTACCGACACCGAAAGAGCTATTGGCCCATGGAGAAAAATGGCGACCGTATCGGACCACCGCTGCATGGTATATGTGGCGCGCACTAGAATAACCGGCGACCCTCCGCGCTAATCTGTTCGAAAAGCCCCGCCTAAAAAGCAGGGCTATTTCATTCTGGAAGATATTTCGCGGCGGGATTATTCGAGAAGAAAATAGCCCATTGCTGAAGCAGTGGGTAAACTGGTCAAACCAAACAATCAAGTCCCACGAGAAACGAAACAATTTTGCGCAAAATACGGCTGAATTCAATCCGTGCGCGAGATGCCTGTCCCGTTCCCCAAAGCAGTGTTGGAGGCCGTTTAGTCGCTGTCCCATTTCCAGCGCGGGTCAGAAAGTCCATTGCCGCCCCAGACTTTAGATCCCCACGCAGTCTGACCATCGACTGTTTTGCCAGGCCAGTATTGGAAACCCAACTTGCTAACGTGGATGGTTTGCGCGTGTCCATCCACGTAGCCTGTGGTACTGCGCCGGTTGTGGCGGCCAATGGGACGATGGGGCGTCACATAACTGTACCACGCGCGAAGGCTGGGCGTGAGGAACATAAGGTTTGCCGCTTCCGGCACTTCGACCCACAGATCGGCATTTGTCTCGGTCAGGTTGGCAATCAGGCCAGCGTCGGCAATCACAACACTTTCGGATGGATTCTTCACGCGGGCAAGAACCGGCTTCGAGTCCTGTTGATATTGGGGAACAGTCCAGGAAGTTAGCTCGCCATGGCTCAAGCCCAGCCCAAATCCGTTCTTGACTCTCGGGCAGGCGATGAGGTTGGTCGTGTGTATGTAAGGTCGCAGCAAGTCCGGCCACAAGGTCACGTTTCCCGGGAACCATGTGGCTGGTCCCGCTGGCTGGTTCCAGGCCACTAGCGCTACGGCCCGACCTTTGTTTTCCTCTGCATACAGGATGTAACCCAGCCCTATCTGGCGCGCGTTGTTGACACATTTGATTCCCCGCGCTTTCTCTTTCGCCCGGGCCAGTGCCGGCAGGAGCATGGCGGCCAAGATGGCGATGATGGCAATGACAACCAGGAGTTCGATCAGGGTAAAAGCGACAGTACCTGGGTTTGACGCGGTTTTGAGCGTGTTGACGGGGCTTATGATATTCGGTTTGGCTGAACTCATTTCGGTTCTCCTTTCATACATTGCGATTCTCGAGTCAAAGCTACAGGCCGCTCTGGAACCTCCCGCCCAAGCCACCACTCGAAATCAGTAGGGGCTATAGGGTATGCTGACACGGAAAAATTCCGCCGCGTTCGTAGTGTGGTTCTTGGTTACGAACACAACATTCGTGGCGTTGCCAAGAAGAATACCGGTCTGCACCATCAGCCAGGCTGCTGAACCGCCCAAAACATTGGTGTGTACCAGCGAGTTAGGGCCTACGCCAGCGCCGGATGCATTCCGCCATGTTGCCCTGTAAACGCTGTTACTGGGCATCACAATGATGCTGGCAGGATCATCCGCGAGAATAGCCCATTTGGTAGTATCCAACGGTGCGCCGGTGGTGAAATCGCTATAACTAACCACACCCAAGTTGGTGATAGCAATACCGGCGTCACTCAAGGTCATGAACCTGCCGAGGTTCTGGCTCCCTTTAGGATTCACACCCAGATAAAAGTGAACCTGATTTTGGAAGTAAGCACCGGGCACGTCTCCCGGCATGGAACCGGTTGCTCGGGTGCCGTTTGGAGCTGTCAGTGTAAAATCGGTGTCGTTGGTGAGGCTGATAGTCCACCTGCCTGCAAAAGGCGCGTTGGTGATGCCGCACAAAAAGCCGCTACCAAGAAACATCGTCGTGCCATTGGGGTCATCGATCTTGTAACCCAAGGTGGCATTGGCAGCCCCATTGCCATCGGATTGGAGTGCCAATCGAACCATATTCGGATTCGAGTTTTCAGCCGCGATGAAGCCATTCGGGTTGGCAATCAGCCAGGCGTAAGCCAGAAAATTAGTGGCTCCAACAGCGGGAGGGTTAGTGATGGTGAACGAGTAGGTCGCCGGGGAGGAGGGTGTGGCGTTCCCGACCCAACTACATTCGATGCCTGCAGCAGTTTGGATTTCATTATACTGATTCGTTGTGCCGGCACCTGCGTTTATTTGCAGACCCACAGGACCCGCTTTAACGAGCGAGAGTTGCGGCGATGCCGGTCTTGGGTTATCCGACGCTGCCGTGGCGGGAACCACGTCGGCAAAGGTGGTACCAATCTTGATCTCATCCACTGTCATCTGGCAACCGCCACCCGTACGGACAACCAAGTAACCCTGGCTATAGGGAGCGGTGCGAAGAGCGTGAAAACCGGTCATGAAGAGCGTGCTGGTATTTGTTGGCTCTCTGGTCTGGTTAAGCCAGACATCTAGCCGGTCGCTGCCACTATCAGTCAACGGACTGAGGGGTACCGGCCCCAATTGGAATCGGCCCACGACAAGGGCCACATTGGTGAGGCCACCTTGAGCTTGCAAGTAATTAGCCGTGGTCGCGTTCATTTCGGCTCCATGCTGTCGGATGTACACTTGAAAGGAACCCGAGCCGCCCTTGAATGTTACGCCAATCCCGGACAACGCTTGATAACCATCCTCGAATGGTACAACGATACCGCCGCTGGTGGAAACGACATCGTAGGTCGCGAGGCAGGAGAACCAAATATTCGTACCCCAGGTGGCGGTTATGTCTGTAGTAGGATCGAACCATTGCCGCGCGTCGCCATGTCCGATGTTGTGATTGGGGCCACCATCGTCAGCATCAAAAATGGCATTGCCACTGCCAACGATATAACCAGGACCATTTGTCCAGCTTATCCCACCAGTCATTGTCAGGGGCTGATCACCACTGGTAGTAGCTGCGCCACCGAGGTTGGGTCCTATCCAGTCGCCCATCCATCCGGTGCCGCCATTTTGACCGGGGAGGTTTGATTCGGCAGGATAGTCGAAGCCTTCATAAGCAATCAGAGCTGCTTGCGTAGTGCACTGCGGTGCCAGACACAACAAGGACAACGCTCCGCTAACAATCATTTGGGGCGCATCAAGTTTCATACTTTTGATGTGTGATTCTTAATTCGCATACTATCCGGATGCTGGCTGGAAGCACTGGCTGCGACACATCTTTCAAGCCCTGCAGCGGCCACGATCGGGAATCGGCCAAAAGGCTTCGACGCGTCTCAGCCGCCACGACAACAGTCACACTGCGAATAGCGGTTGATAGGTGCAAAAGCCTGGCGACCGCCAGAGTGCAGGCGACGAGATCAAAGAACGATGCTGGGAATGCTGTCATGGCTTTGATATGACTAAATACTAGATTTTTACGTGCATGTCAAAGACGGTGTAGTTCTCCACGAAACTGTGGATCAATGAAAAAGTTCTTTCAGCCCCTCTTGCTGCCTAGATCCCACTTTATTCCACGCTTCATTTTGAGCAGCCAAAAAACTTCATAACGAATCTAGCCGACTCGCAACCATTACACGCGGCATTCGATATTTGTTCATGTGCCTTATCCACCGGCCCAATGCGAGGAAGAATAGTGCCACTGTTGGGTTTCGGGGGCCAGTCTGCTATTATTGAATCCAGAAACGAAAGTCGTTAACCAACCGAAGATGATCGCGATCCGTGAAATGAACCCGAATGCCGAAGTAGCGGCGAGCGTCCCCGCCTGCCGCAGAGGGCTGGCGTCTCGCCGCCCGGAAAGAAAGGTCAGATGTTTCAGCGGTTCTGAAATTCCAACGCAATGATC
>JBKJOA010000244.1:0-5864 GCA_046593365.1 Limisphaerales bacterium | reverse complement strand
CACCATTTTCATAACGCAAATTCACCGCGACACCATCGATTTTCGGCTCAACCGTCCATTCGAGTTTCTCGTTGGGAATCAAGCGTTGGAGGCGGGCGACAAATTCGCGGACTTCATTTTGCGAGTAGGTATTGTCGAGGCTCAACATCGGCGACAAATGCTGAACCGGTTGGAACGCCTTCAACGGTGCGCCGCCCACTCTCTGCGTGGGAGAATCTGCGGCGACCAACTCCGGAAACTTTTTTTCCAGATCTCCCAGTTCGCGATAGATACGATCATAGGCAGCGTCACTGACTGCTGGCTGCGCGAGGATATAATAGGAATGATCGTGTTGGTGAATTTCTGCGGCAAGTTCCGCGTGGCGTGCTTTGGCTTCCGTGCTGGTCATTTAAGAAAAACTAGCAATTCAAAGGAAAAGAAACAACTGGGGAGCATCTGTGCCTCTGGGGGCAAATCTCCCGCTTCTGCTCAATAGCCACTTTTTTTGTCCATAAAAATTTTCGCCGTTGACGATTTTACTCACCCGCCCCAATTTGTCTGCATTACGCGGGAATGAAGACCATCCTTTTCGTTTGCACCGGAAACATCTGCCGCAGCCCAATGGCTGAAGGCTTGTTTCGTCATGCCGTCAAGGGTCGAACCCGGTTGCTCGCGCTTTCTGCCGGCGTGGGTGCCATCAATGGACAACCACCCAGCGCGCATGCGGTCCACGCATTGAAGGAACTGGGCATTGATATTTCCCGTCAACGCAGTCGCATGCTGACGGCTGAACTGGTGCAGCAAGCCGATTACATTTTCGGCATGACTCACAGTCATGTTGATTCGATCAACCTGCTCTATCCGTTTGCCGCCGAGAAAACGTTTCTGCTCCGCGAGTTCGATGAAACACTCGATGTTTACGAGAAAGACATCAGCGACCCGATCGGCGGTCCGCTCGAAACGTATCAGGATTGCCGCGATCAAATTGAGCAAGGTATCGCGTCGCTTTTCAAATTTGTGGAGCAAACTGATTCCAATTCCGTGCGCGACCCGGGCCAAACGGTCGTGGCGATCGGCTCCGATCATGGTGGTTTCGAGTTGAAACAGATTTTGAAGCATCATTTGCAGGAACGCGGAATAATCGTAAACGATTTCGGAACCAAATCTACCGATGCCACCGATTATCCGGATTACGCTCAATCGGTCGCTAAAAACGTAGCCGAAGAACAAAGTGATTTCGGCGTGTTAATTTGCACGACAGGCGTCGGGATGAGCATTGCGGCGAACAAAATTCCCGGAATCCGCGCGGCGCTGGTTTTTAGCGAAGAAATGGCCGGACTTGCCCGGCAGCACAACAAAGCCAATATTCTTTGCATTGGTGGAAAAATTACCCCGCCCGAACAGGCAAAAAAAATTCTTGATACCTTTTTGGCCACCCCATTCGAAGGTGGCCGACATGAACGACGTGTAAATAAAATGGAAACACCCCCAATCCCAAGCGAACTAAAATTAAAAACCGTTGATCCGGAAATCGCCGACGCCATTTTTCTGGAGCAGCAACGCCAGCAGGAAAATATCGAGCTGATTGCCAGTGAAAATTTTACCAGCCTGGCGGTCATGGAAGCTCAAGGTTCGGTACTCACGAATAAATACGCCGAAGGTTATCCCAGGAAACGTTGGTACGGCGGCTGTGAAAACGTGGACGTCATCGAGCAACTTGCGATTGATCGCGCGAAAAAACTTTTTGGCGCCGAACACGCCAACGTCCAACCCCATTCCGGCAGCCAGGCGAACATGGCGGTTTATTTCGCATTCCTCAAACCGGGCGACAAAATGTTGACAATGGATTTGAGTCACGGGGGACATTTGACACACGGCAACAAGGCGAATTTTTCCGGCAAATTTTTTGAAATCGTTCACTACGGTGTGCGCAAAGAAGACGAGCGGATTGACTACGATCAACTCGCACAAATGGCGCGTGAACATAAGCCGAAAATGATCACAGTCGGCGCGAGCGCTTATTCGCGCGCGATCGATTTTAAAAGGATGGGAGAAATCGCCCGGGAGATTGGCGCTTATTTGCTGGCGGACATCGCGCACATCGCCGGACTGGTTGCGGCGGGGGTCCACCCCAGCCCCATTGGCCACGCCGATTTTGTGACGACGACGACGCATAAAACGTTGCGCGGCCCGCGCGGCGGTTTGGTTTTGTGCGGGGAAAAATACGCGAAGGAAATTGATTCGCAGGTATTCCCAGGCATTCAAGGTGGCCCACTCATGCACGTCATCGCCGCGAAAGCCGTTTGTTTTTTGGAAGCGATGCAGCCGGGTTTTAAAAATTATCAGCAACAAATTGTTCGCAACGCCAAGGCGCTCGCGGAAGGAATGCAACACAATAATTTTCGGCTGATCAGCGGTGGGACGGATAATCATTTGATGCTGGTCGATGTTGGCGCGCGGAATTTGAGCGGCAAAGATTGCCAGATCGCCCTGGATGAATCCGGCATTACGGTGAATAAAAACACGATCCCATTCGAGACACGGTCACCCTTTCAAGGCAGCGGTATTCGCCTCGGCACGCCCGCCGTAACCACCCGCGGGATGAAGGAACAGGAAATGTCGGCTATCGCTGATATGATTTCCGAAGTGCTGCTCGACATCAAGAATCTTGACGCTGCGCACGAGGTCAGGCAGCGTGTTCGAGAATTAACCGCAAGATTTCCCTTGCCTTATTGAGTATAAAATCGTCCGTGCGCCTAATATAATTTTGGTCCTGTCAATTTGAACAAAAGTCGCGTCTAGAGTATCCAAGCAGTGCAGTTGAACCGATTCTAGCCGCGCATGCGCCTTCCGCTGCATTCAGAAATTAATCACTAAAAACTAATTTATGCCCAGAGTTGCCACCAAACGAGTCGCCAAACCTAAAGCCGCAAAAGGAAAGTCTCCACAAGTCGATTTGCCTGTTGTTGCTCCTGCTTCGGAACCGCCACCAGCGTCCATGGTCGAAAATCGTTCTGAAGACGTTCGGGATTTCCAACCTGTTCCACAGCCCGAACCCCAAGCCGAGCAAGATGAGGAGCGAACCTATGCTTCGGCACCGAAGGAAAAAATAGATGAGCGTGGAGATCCCCGCCGCGAAGAAGAAGCGCGACGCGGAGAACTTGAGGAGCCAAGTGAACCGCGAGAACGTGGCGACAGGAACCGCGGCGACCAAAGAAATGAGGGTCCCGGCTCCGCCAACAGTATGAACATCGCCAAACTTCAGGCGATGCCAATGCCGGAACTCAATCAAATGGCCCGGGAAATGGGCGTGGAGAACTTCGGCACCATGCGCAAGCACGAAGTTATTTTTCATGTGCTCCAAAAGAATGCGGAGCGCGCCGGCTTGCTCTTTTCGGAAGGCGTTTTGGAAATTTTGCCGGAAGGCTTTGGGTTCCTTCGGTCCCGCAGCTTCAATTATCTGCCTTGTCCGGAAGACATTTACGTTTCGCCGTCTCAGATTCGCCGGTTCGATTTGCAGACGGGTAATCTGGTTGCTGGCCAGATTCGTCCGCCTAAAGACAAGGAACGCTTTTTCGCTCTGCTGAAAGTGGAGAGTGTTGATGGAGAAGATCCGGATAAGGCGAAGGACAAAACGCATTTCGACAATCTCACGCCGCTTTTTCCTGAAAAGCGTTTCATTCTTGAAACGGCTTCGGACGAACTCTCGACCCGTGTGCTCGATTTAGTCTGCCCGATCGGCAAAGGAACGCGCGGTTTGATCGTCGCTCCACCGCGCACCGGCAAAACCGTTTTGATGCAGAAATTGGCGAACGCGATTCTCAAAAATAATCCTGAATCGTATCTGTTTATCCTGTTGATCGACGAACGCCCGGAAGAAGTCACGGACATGGAACGCAGTTGCAAAGGGGCGGAAGTGATCAGTTCAACTTTCGATGAACCGCCGGAGCGACATGTGCAAGTTGCCGAGATGGTGATCGAAAAAGCCAAGCGCATGATCGAACACAAGCGCGACGTCGTGATTCTCCTGGACTCCATCACTCGTCTCGCCCGCGCCTACAACACGGTGCAACCTCACTCAGGAAAAATCCTTTCCGGCGGTGTCGATGCGAATGCATTACACAAGCCGAAACGGTTTTTCGGTGCTGCGCGAAATATTGAAGAAGGGGGTTCGCTGACGATCATAGCCACAGCGCTCGTCGATACCGGTTCGCGGATGGACGAAGTCATCTTTGAAGAATTCAAGGGCACTGGAAATATGGAAGTCCACCTGGATCGCCATCTCGTTGACCGCCGCATCTTTCCATCGATCAACATTGAGCTGTCCGGCACGCGCAAAGAAGAATTGCTCTACCATCCGGACGAATACAACAAGGTCGTCGTGCTCCGGCGCGCGCTGACAGGTGTGCCACCAGTCGAAGCGATGGAATTGATGCTGAACAAGTTGAAGAAAACCGGCAGCAACATCGAATTCCTGCTCGGAATGACCGTCGGACGATAAGTGGCTTACGCTGTAAAACGTTGAGCCAGCGGTGATCGCTGGCTCAATTTCCGTACAGTAAAAAGCAAAAGAGCGTTTGCCCGAACGAATATCTCAGCTAATTTTAGCAGTTGTTTTTAGGGCGTCTAAGCAAATGAAAAATACAAAGCGTTTTGCAATGAGGTTGATGGTTCTGATCGCGGCGGTCGCGGTCACTTCCAGCTATGGGGAACAGGGCATCAAAGTTTATTCCGTCCCGAAAGAAATTAAGAGAGCCTCGACGCCTGACCCGCGTGCGACCGATCCGCATGAAAATCTCACGCAATCGGCGGCTTCATCCGAAGGATCTGAATCACCCCTTCATTGGGAAACGCCCTCTGGCTGGAAAGAACTTCCACCCACCAGCCTGCGTGTCGGCAACTTTCTAATCAGCAAAGAAGATAAGAAAGCGGAGGTTTCCATTCTCCCTTTTCCAGGCAAAACGGGGACTGAATTGGGCAACGTGAATCGTTGGCGAAAAGAAATTGGCCTGGAAGCGGTGACCGAATCAAACGGCGAAAACGTGATGGTTGGTGATCAACAAGGAAAAATTTACGACCTTTCCGGCGCCGAATTGCAAACTGTCGCGGCAATCTTGTTGCGCGGCGATACCAGTTGGTTTTTTAAAATGCACGGGGATAAAGTAGTGGTCGCAGAAAACAAAGCGGCGTTTATCGCGTTCCTCAAATCGATCCATTTTCATGACAAAGAGCCTGCTGCGGCAGTTGCTCCCTCAGCAGAACCGGCGGTCAACGCTGCAAAGGAAGTTGTTGCCGAGGCGGAATCGGGTAAGCCGAAATGGGACTTGCCCTCTGGATGGCGGGAAAAACCTGCCTCAAGCATGGTTTTCAAAACGTTTTCTTCAGGCGATGCCGAGAACGAAGCGAAAATAGCAGTCAGCGTATTTCCGGGCGATGTCGGTGGCCCTCTCGCCAATGTGAATCGCTGGCGCAGCCAACTTTCGCTCCAGGCCATTCAAGAATCCGAACTTTCCAAACTGGTTACATCCATTGACGTAATCGGTGGAAAAGCGACCTTGGTTGATATGAACGGCACAGATGTAAAAACCGGTAAGCCTGCGCGCATGATCGCCGCGACGGTTCCCTATGCAGAGCGCACCTGGTTTTATAAACTGACAGGGAGTGAAGCGGCGGTTGCGCGTGAAAAAGAAGCGTTCTTGAAATTCATCCAAACCGTGCGCTACTAAAAATGATTAGAAAAATTTCAAGCATACACGGTCTTATCTCATTAACACCCTGCTTTAGCTGGGTGTTGGTGTCGTCGAGTGGTCTGAACCGTTTCAACCGTTTGTGCGTGAAAAGAAAAAACCGTTGAAACGGTTCAAGCAAAAAAGTCTCACATTCCA
>JBKJOA010000130.1:0-3481 GCA_046593365.1 Limisphaerales bacterium | reverse complement strand
ATGAACTTGGTTATTCCAATTTTTATCGGTCATGTCAGGCCAGTTGCTTTTTGCAAAAGATGGCGCGGATTGCAAACGCGGTTTGTCTATATTTAAAACCAAAATCCGATTATCGATCGACTGCGCGAAGGAACCGACTGGAACAGGAATCAGTCGATCATCCAGGCTAAAAAGGCCACCAGACGAAAGCACCACTAAGCTTAGCCGTCCCGAAGGCACATCAACCATAAGATCTTTAACATTTCCGAGTTTTTCATCCTGCTGATTGCATACCTTTGTTCCCAGCACCTGGCTCGCTCGACTGAGCTGGCCGAAGTTCGTTTGTGTACTGGCGGCATGAATCTGCGCACCTGCCGGTTCGTTGAGGCTTTCTTGCACCTTCACATCTGCGTGCCTTGGGTCGCCGGACGCAGTTTGGATTCCGGCTGTGGCTGCGAAAGCCGATGAATCGATCAGGAAGGCTGCCCCTATCCAAGCAAAAATAATTGGTCTCGTAACAGTCTTTTTCATCTAAAAAACTAAGACCCATCGAAGAGCAGAACAATGGGGAGCCGCCCTGCTTTGTCTTTCAGAAGCGGAAGCGCTATTGGGCTAGGGAATTCTCCTACACAGAATAAAAACCCAAGATTTGCGAGAACAAATCTTGGGCGACCGGGAACCGACATGGCAGTTGAATGTAACCCTAAATCATCCCAGGCTTTCGCTTTGCGCCCATTGAATGGCGTGATGCACCAGTTCAGTGGCATTTTTTAAATTTAATTTTTCTTTGATGTGAGCGCGATGTGACTCAATCGTCTTAACGCTCAGGTGAAGTTTTTCAGCGATGGGCCGGGTGCCGTGTCCCTGGCCAATCAAACCAAAGACTTCCAGTTCGCGATCACTCAATTCTTCAACGGGAGAGCCGCTCAGCGTTGCGCTCCGTCCACCCACCAGTTGATTGAGCATGCGTGTGCCAAGCTTCTCGCTCAAATACACTTCGCCGTTCAGCACTTTGCGAATTGCAGTCAAAACACGCTCCGTCGCCTCCTGTTTCATGATGTAACCGGCTGCTCCCGCCCGCAAAGCGCGCTGGGCATAAACTGATTCGTCATGCATAGAGAGAATCAGCACCAGAAGTTTTGGATAGCGCACTTTGATGTTTTTCAACAATTCAATGCCGCTGCTTCCGCCAAGGGAGATGTCAACAATGGCTACGTCACATTTCGTCAGCGCAATGGCGTCGAGTGCCTTGTGCGCGTTATCCGCTTCGCCGCAAACGATCATGTCCTTTTGGTGGTTGATCAATTGAGCAATGCCTTGGCGCAACAACGGATGATCGTCCACGATCAAAACACGCGTTGGATTTGTTTTTGCGGGAATAGTTGTTGCTTTAGTGGCGGTTGGTGGGGCTTTTACGTTTTTTCCTGACATAAGGTTTGTTTGTTTGTCCGAAGACATCCTCCGGTTAAGTGTTGAAATTAAAAACAAAACACAAACGTAGGACAATCAGGCCACAGATGTTTCACTCCGCCATGCAACTACCTGACTACCGCTCAGTGAAACCCTGATCACAAGTATCGCTATTGCGCCTCTGCTTATTTCAGCTCGACCATCGCAGCAAGGCTCAGCGTGCCGTATCGGTTCACGGCAGTAATTGAAATCGCGTTCGGAGTCGTGGCAACGCTGGTGGTGATCATGGAAGAATTCTTATTACCGGCAAATATTTCCGTGACCCAACTGGTTCCCGTTCGGTGTTGCAAAACCCACCACGACGGCTGCTCGCGGCTGAAGGCGCGCCACTCAACTTGAATTTTATTTTCTTTCCGTTTCATTGAAATCGTCGGCTTGCCGGGCGACGCGTTGCTTAACCAGGGCATGGCCGGAATCAATGCCGGTTGTTCGTACATCGGTTTTAGAGCATCCGCAACTCCACTGCTGTTTCTCATCAAACTTTTCATACTCCAATGAATATGGCCCGTCGCGCCGGGTTGTGCACGCGTCGCTTTGACCTGGTTCACAATTTCTTCTGCCTTCCACTTTTCCGCCGTGTTCCCGGTATTCATCCCGGGCCAAAGATGTCGATGCTTCACATTTTGTTCGGCCCACCATTTCAACAATGCGGTATAACTTTGGTCGGGAGGTTGAATTGGCCAATAGAGTTGCGGAGCAAGATAATCCAGCCAGCCGTTCGTCCACCATTTCCGCGAATCGCAATAAATCTGTTCATACATATTTCCCGATTTCAGCGAAGTCGTCGCTGGAAACCCCGGCTTCCAGATCCCGAATGGACTGACCCCAAATTTCACCCACGGTTTTTGTGCTTTGATCGATTGATAAGTCCGGGCGATAAACACGTTTACATTCTCCCGACGCCAGTCGCCGCGATCCAACTTCCCTCCCGCTGCGACGTAACGATTCCAGCTGACATCATCATTAAACGGCAGCGTCGTTTTCTTCACCTCATCCTTCTCGGCGTAGGGATAGAAATAATCGTCCATGTGCAAACCATCGATGTCGTAACGGCGCACGATGTCCATGATCACGGCCATGGAATAATCCTGGACCGCGCGCTGTCCTGGATCGAGCCAGAGATGTTTTCCATATGGAATAATCATCCCGGGATATTTTTTACTGACGTGATTGGGAGAGGCGGGTGATTTCGAGTTGATGATCCGCGCCCGATACGGATTGATCCACGCGTGCAATTCCAGCCCGCGCTGGTGCGCTTCAGCCACCGCAAACGCCAGCGGATCGTAGTAAGGCAGCGGCACCAGCCCCATTTGGCCGGTGAGAAATTCCGACCACGGCTCCAGCTTTGAAGCATATAACGCGTCGCACGTTGGCCGTACCTGCAACACGATGGCGTTCAACTTCAACTGCGCCGCGCGATTAAGAATAGCCAGTAACTCCGCCTTTTGTTCCTCCACCGGTAAACCACGTTTGGAGGGCCATTGGCTGTTTCCAACCGAGGGAACCCATCCCGCCCGGAACTCTCGCTGAGGTTGCGGCGGAACCACATTGGCAGCTCCGGTCGCCAGAGCCGCAAGAACAGCGAAACTAAAAATGGCGAGTCGAAAAAACATCACGGGAAGAATATTGAACTCCAACCCATTGAAAAGCATTTGCCGAAAAAGTTTATTCGGCATTCGTTCACTCCTGATGATTGGAACCATCCGCCGCGCTCCAATGGTGATTGACAATTGCCGTCCATTGGGACAAAAGCAAGATGAACCTGGGCGTGTGAGACACTGTAGTTGTTTGTTCCGGTTTTCCCATGATAACAAAGAAATCCGCAACATCCTTTTTGCGCAAACCGGAATGGCAGCGTTGGCGTCATGCCATTGCTATCGCATTTTGTTTCGGCGCGCTTTTGTTCGCGGTTAGAGCGCAAACACCCGTGGAAGAATTGCACACCGTGGCGGCGATCCGCGGGTTGACCGTGGACGAAACCCGGCAGAAAATCCCCGTCCGGTTGCATGGCGTGGTGACTTTCTTTGACGAC
>JBKJOA010000504.1:0-13903 GCA_046593365.1 Limisphaerales bacterium | reverse complement strand
TGTTTCCTTTGGAGAGGAGAAAAGCGATCAAGTTGTTGAAATCCTCGGGTGTGATCACGTCGGAGAAATTGTCCGGCATGAGCGACGATTCCGATTCACGCCGTTCCTTGATCTGCTGTTGCGGTATAGAAATCTCTTTGCCAGTCGCATCAGCCAGCACCAGCGTCTCACCTTCCTGGCGACGGAACAATCCGCTTTGCACATCGCCATCCTTCATTACGACGAGCGTTGTGCGAAAAGCGCGGTCCACATTTCGATTCGGATCGAGGATGTCTTCGATCAACCGGTCGCCTCCACGATTGCCCACGCCGTCCAACTGCGGGCCAACCACCGCCCCCTGCTTGTCGAGTTGATGGCAGACGGCGCAGCTTTGCGTAAAGATCTTCTGGCCGAGTTCCACGCTGTTCTCCGCTTGCGAAAACTTCACGCGCCGTTCGTCAATCAACTTCTGTTTCTCAACACTGAGCGGCGTGAGGTCGGCGACCAGTTTATCGAGGCGCGGTTTAACATCAGTTCTTTTCAAGGTGAACAGGCGGTCGCGCACGGCATTTTCCTGGAGCAGGCGCGCAGAAACTTTCCCCTGCTCGGCGAATTGGAGCAGCGCTTCGGCCCCTTCGGCGCTACTGGCGAGGGCGAGGCTGATTTTCGTTTGCAAAGTTCCGGGAGAATTGGGCAGCGCGGCGAGCAAAACTTTCCTGGAGTCGCTGGAATTGATGTCGGATAAAACTTGCGCCAGTGTCTCGCGCAACTTCTCGGGCGCGGTTCCATCCTGCAAAAGATTTCCGAACTCGATGAGGTGCGCCTTTGGTTTGATCACGGTTAAAGCCTGTGCGGCGGCAGTTCGGGTCGCGACGTCTGCGGTTTCGTCACGGAGAATTTGCGTGAGCTGTGGTTCGAGTTTGCCGAGGTGAAGCGCTGCGGCGAGTTTCGCGGCAGCTTGCTGGCGTTGCTCAACCTGGTTGCTCATGTTGGTGAGCGAAACCACGGGTGGACTCAATCGTCCAAACGCGAGCCATGCGTATGCCGTGCCGGTGTTTCCATCGACGAGTTCGAGAAATCCTTTTTGGCCAACAAAAGCGCCCAGGTCCCACGTCACAATTTGGGCAATGTCGTTTCGAGGTGGCAACGCACTGGCCAGAATTTTTTGCGTCTTCTCGTCGCGCAGCCGGACAAAGTTTTTGTCACGCATCGGCTGGTCGGGAAAACCGTCGTGGCCCGCGAGATAGAAACGCAGCGACGCTGGGATAAGGAACGATTTGGAACGCAAAATACCGGTGAGTTTTTCGCCGTCGGGCGGCAGGCTGCAAATAAATTGCGTCAGTTTTTTGTCGGCGGCTTCCCGTTGTTGCAGGAACCACGGGTTGGTGGTGTCGTTGCCTTGGATGGGAGAGTTTCGCCATTCGAGAGAATTCTTATCGACAGAGGCGAGGAGCTTTTCGGCCAGGCGTGTACCCCAATCGCGGGAGGCTTGAGAAAGATCGCGTCCTCGTTGCGCAGCGCCTTCTTGAATCGCTTTGAACAACACAAATTGAAAATCAATGTCATCGGAAAATTTGTTTTCGGTGAAGGCTGCGAGCTTTTCTGACCCGGACGCAGCGTAACGGGCGATGTGGCGCAGGTAGAGATTCAGCTTCTCACGATCTTCGCCGTCGAACTTTTGCACATGCATCAGAAGAAAATCAGCCGCGCCAGAATTTGTGACGCCGAGCGCGGCGTCCGCGATGGCGCGTGAATCCTCTGCGTTGAGGTGAGATTCTTGAACGCGCTGGAAAATTCCTTCCGGAATCAGTTGGTTACGCAAAGCGATTCGCGAGACGTGCAGCGAATGGGTGTCTTCGGTTTCAATTTTTGGACGGGCCGCGAGTATCGGTTGAATGTTCGCAAAATCCGGGTGCAAACCTAGTGCTTCGCAAGCGGCGCGCCGCACGAACGGATCAGAATCGAGGAGACCGGCAAACGCGAGTTTCTGCCGTGCTGGATTCCAGTCGGCCATTTCACCAAGGATCCGCATCCCGTGAACGCGCACTTCGACGGCAGAATCTTTGGCCGCGCGATCCAAAATTATTTCATTTTTACTGCCGAGCCTTTGCAGCGCCCACATTGCATGCAGTTTTTGGAATGAGTTTGTGGATTTGAAAAAAGTTTTTTCAAGCGGCTTGATGGCGGATGCGCCAATTCGATCGGTCAATTCGCTGGTGGCAAGCATGCGGCGGGTGATGTTCGCGTTGCCTAATTCTTTAATCAAATCGGCAGCCGATGCTTTATCATCGCGTAGCTTGGGATTTTGGGCGACGAAGCTTTTGGCTAAATTTGTGCCGCGATAAACAATTCGCCAAACGCGTCCGCGTTCGCGGTCGCGGCCTGGATGGTCGAGAGGAGCTTCGTAATGGCCGATAATGCGATTGTAAAAATCTGCGATGTAAATGGCACCGTCCGGCCCGAGTTGCAAATCCACCGGGCGAAACCACGGATCATCGCAACTCAGGAAATCAGGCTCTTCTTTTGCGCGCCAGGTTGCGCCGTGTTCAATGATGGAGTCGCGATTGATCCGACAGGTCATCACGTTGCCAATGAAAAAGTTTTTACGGAACGCGGTCGGAAATTGCGTGTCGGAATAAAAAACGATCCCACCAATGGCGGTGGAGCCGTGCGAGTGATCCATCATGACCGGCGCAAAACCGAGTCCGTCATGAGGCTTGCCGAAACTCGGATAATGCGCTCCGCGAATCAACTGGTAAATCGGCGAGCTGTGGCAATCGGCGGAATACAAATTGCCCAGCGGATCGAATGCGAGGCCGAATGGGTTGACTTGGCCCCAGGTAAATTGTTCCACGCGGGAGCCGTCAAGCCGCATGCGATAGGTGTTGCCGGAATTCATGGTGATGGAGCTGCCATCTTTGCCCGTGAGCGTGGTGGTGTTGTTAAAACCGTGGCACGCGTATAGCCAGCCGTCGTAGCCGCAGCGGAATGCGCTGGTCATTCCGTGGGTGTCTTTTTCAAAACCAACCGGACCGTAAAGAACTTCCTGTTTGTCCGCACGCCCATCTCCATCGGTGTCCTGGAAAAATGAAATATTTGGGATACTGAAAGCAATGACTCCGTTGCGATAGGGATACAGGCCAATCGGAATATTCAAGCCATCTGCGAAAGTTGTAATTTTTTCGGCCCGACCGTTTGCATTGAAATTTTCTAAAACCCGGATGGCATCGCGGCCTTTTCCAGTCAGCACCGGGAACGGATATTCGCGCGATTGCGTGACCCACAAACGACCTTTGCCATCGAAAGCCATGTTCATCGGCTTGGTAATATCCGGTTCTGCGGCGACGAGTTGAATTTCAAAACCCGGCGGTAAATGGAAAGCTTTTTGTTCCTGGACCGGACTAAGCGGCTCAGTTTTACGAATGATTTCCGCGAAAGGATTTTCATCTGCCACCGCTGCAAACGCAGAAAAGAAGAGGACGGCTAAAAGAGTTGGGAGAAAAATAGAATCTGGTTTCATTGGATGACGCTCACGTATATTTCAGAAAAATGTCGAAGGCGAACTTAAATCTAAATGCAGGAAAGAACTGAAGTAACAAAAGCCAAACCGATCGACATGCATGTGCATATTGTGGGCAACGGCGCGGGCGGAACCGGTTGTCGCATGAGAGTCACGGGATGGCATCGGCTGCTTGCATCCTTTATGCTGCGGCACATCGGCTTGCCCGCCAGCGCATTGTCTGGCGACCTCGATTCGCTCTACATCAAGCGACTTCTCGATCTGGTTCGTAGTTCTTCTTTAGGGCAAATTGTAATTTTGGCGCACGAGCAGGTTTACGATGAAAACGGCCGGGTTTTGGAGGGGGTTGGTTCGCTTTACGTTCCCAACGATTACATCTTGAAATTGGCGCGGGAGCATAAGGAATTTTTACCCGCAGTCTCAATTCACCCCGCCCGCCCCGATGCGCTGGAAGAATTGGAACGATGTCTGGCCGGCGGCGCAGTAATGATGAAATGCCTGCCCAATTGTCAGAATATCAATTGCAATGACCGCCGCTACACCCGTTTTTGGGAACGCATGGCAGAAGCGGGCCTTCCGTTGCTCGCGCACACTGGCGGCGAACACACTGTTCCAGTCGTTCGAAAAGAATTCGCCGATCCGCGAACTTTAGAGTTGCCACTGCAATGTGGTGTGACCGTAATCGCCGCGCATTCGGGAACGAAAAGCGGATTCTTTGATCGTGATTATTTTTCCATTTTTGCAGAAATGACACGCCGATATCCTCGACTCTACGGCGATAACAGTGCGTTTAACACCCCGTTTCGAGGGCGACATATTCCCCTTTGCCTGCACGAATCGCTCTCCGGTCGCATTTTGCACGGCAGCGATTTTCCAGTGCCCGTTTATGGAAAATGGGCATGGATGCGGGGCCTGCTGGCACGACAAGATCTTAAAATCTGGGAAGGGCACCCGAATATTTTGGAGAGGGATTACCAATTGAAAAAAGCGATGGGATTCCCGGAGGAGAGTTTCTTCCGCGTTAAAAAACTGTTGCGCATCCCGACTAAATAAAAAAACCGGGCTAAGCAGTCAGGGGATGACTGAGAAGCCCGGGGAATGTTCGAATTTGGTACAAATGTGGATCACGTAGATATCCGACCGCGTGCCTGTACCGAACAGCGACCGAAAGCATTGGGCATAAAGAACAATTTTTAACTTGCCCGAAATCTGGTTGCGTAATCTGAAGACAGTTAATCATCGCCTCTAATTTCCGTCAAGCGTGATTAAAAAGTATTACAAAAATTACACAGGGTAATAAGGTTTGTGCATGTGGCCTAAAAAATGATTTTGTTGAGGAATACAATAGCATTATTAAAATATTTTCAAAAAGAAGTTTTCATGTTTACACACCCGCTTCGATTGTTAGTATCCGCAAACCGAACGAGAAATGAAAAAGATCGACGCCATTATTAAGCCCTTCAAACTCGAAGATGTAAAAGAAGCGTTAGCCAGCCTTGGCGTAGAGGGAATGACGGTGACAGAAGTGAAAGGATTTGGCCGTCAAAAAGGTCATACCGAAATTTATCGCGGCAGTGAATACACCGTTGATTTTCTGCCCAAAATTAAAATTGAAGTTGTCATTTCCGACAACATGGTTGCTGCCGCAGTTGAAGCCATTGTCAAAGCCGCCAAGACGGGAAAAATTGGAGACGGCAAAGTTTTTGTGAGCCCGATTGAAAATGCGGTGCGTATCCGCACAGAAGAGACGGGCGAGGAAGCTGTTTAAACACTGCAACTCCGCTCTGGGTAAGGGTGGGAGTTCGGAAACCGGAAAAAAATTATCAACGAAAGTGAGATGGAAAGCTGAACAAAAAATAATGGAAAGCCCTATTTTAAAGGGAATTAACGGTGTGAATAAGACGTGAATAAGAGTTAATATGTTGTCCTCGTCACCGCCCATCACTTTGCATACAAACACTCTGGCTCAAAACGAGAGACCAAAAGAACTTTGGAATTTGATAAAGCAATGCTCAGACATCTTTTTTTAAAAACGTGTATATGCTTGTTTTACAGATGGTTACAAATAATTAAAACAAGCTTTTCTAAAGTGGGTGATAATTCGCAATCGTTAACCCAGCTAAATCTATTAAAAGCGCCGAAAAACTGTAGTTAACAATTGATTCAAAGGGCGCTCAAGCGGCCCGGTGAATAAAGTCGGACTGGAAATCACAATGCAAGTCTCCGCAGAAAAAATTTGGACGGGCGCGCAGCAAATGCTGCGCACAATGCTTAACGCAGATATTTACAGTCTTTGGTTCCTGCCAGTCCGTGCCATCGCGCTCAATGGCGAGGTGATCACATTGGAAGTTAGCAACGATTTTTGTGAAGTCTGGATCAAGGATAATTACCTCGGATTGATTCGCGATGTCTTACTCCATAGTTCCGGGCAACCGTTAGACGTAAAATTTCAAGTCGGTTCGGGCACACCTATTTCCATCGATCCAGTTTTGCCCAAGAGCAAAGCCAAAACGGATTCGGATCAAGCGGAGCGCAGCGCGGTACTCAACCGCGAACTGGTTCTCAACCCGAAAAATACGTTCGACACATTTGTCGTCGGCGAAACCAATAATCACGCGCACGCTGCGGCGATGGCGGTCGCGCAAGCGCCCGGCAAATCTTACAATCCGCTCTTTCTTTATGGAGGGGTCGGTTTGGGAAAAACTCATTTGTTGCATGCAATTGGTCAATATGTCACTGCACATAAAAAGACGGCTCGCGTTGCCTATGTTTCTTCGGAGAAATTTACAAACGAATACATCGACGCGATCCAAAACAATCAGCTCGTTCGTTTTCGGAAAAAATATCGACAGACCGATGTTCTCTTGATCGACGACATCCAGTTTCTTGCCGGCAAAGAGCGCATCCAGGAAGAATTTTTTCACACGTTCAACGCTTTGCATGAAGCCCACAAACAAATTGTCCTGACCTGCGATCGTCCCGCCAGCGAAATTCAAAATCTGGAGCATCGGCTCGTTTCCCGTTTCGAATGGGGCTTGGTCACCGACATGCAACCGCCGGATGTTGAAACGCGCCTCGCCATTTTGCGCAAGAAAGCAGCCGCGATGGGCGTTGATCTGCCTGAAGAAATCTTAAATTTTCTCGGCCACCGCATCCGCACCAACATTCGCCGATTGGAAGGCGCTTTGATCCGCGTCGCTTCTTATGCCTCGTTGACAGGAAAGAAACTGACGCTGGAAATGGTCGAAGGACTGCTCCGTGAAGTGCTCCACGAAGAAGGCCGCTTCACCATCAATATTGATGTCATTCAGAAACGAGTTGCCGAACATTTTGATATTCGCCTCGCCGACATGACGAGCAAACGCCGTCCAGAAAACATCGCATTCCCCCGACAAATCGCGATGTTCCTCGCCCGACAGATGACAGAAAGTTCCCTTAACACCATTGGCGAAGCTTTTGGCGGTCGAGATCACGGCACCGTTTTGCACGCTTGTCGTTTGGTTAAAGGCAGAATGGAAGTCGATTCCAATGTTCGTCAGGTGGTGAGCTATTTGGAAAAGCAATTGTTGCGATAACCCTCGTCCTTTCGCGGCAACGAAGTGGAGAATTCGCAGAGCTTTTTGTGAATGGTGTGGTTCTCGTCTAATAAATTATGGCGCTCATCGAAGTTCAGGGGCTGACAAAAGCATTT
Source organism: Limisphaerales bacterium (assembly GCA_046593365.1). Taxonomy (GTDB): domain Bacteria; phylum Verrucomicrobiota; class Verrucomicrobiia; order Limisphaerales; family CANJXF01; genus CANJXF01. Next base: position 6,713 of record JBKJOA010000504.1, on the reverse strand, counting down.
CGCACTTATAAAAAGCAACCTGGGTTCAAGGGCGCATTGCGCGGACTTTTCCACCGCAAATACGAGCAAACACTCGCGGTTAAAGACGTAAATTTCAGTGTTGAAGAAGGAGAGTTGGTCGGTTTTCTAGGGCCGAATGGGGCCGGCAAAACCTCGACTCTCAAGATGTTGTCCGGCTTGCTTTATCCAACCAGTGGTTCGGCGCGTGTGCTCGGTTACGTTCCATGGGAACGCGACGACGGTTATCGCCGACAATTCGCCTTGCTGCTCGGGCAGAAAAATCAACTTTGGTGGGATTTACCCGCGCGCGAATCGCTCGAACTTAACAGCAAAATCTACGGCATCAAGGAGAGCCTGTTTCAACGCACCGTGGACGAACTGACCGAACTGCTTGCCGTTAAAGATAAACTGAACGTCATGGTGCGCGAACTCTCTCTCGGTGAGCGCATGAAAATGGAGTTGATTGCCGCGTTGCTCCACCAGCCGAAAGTCCTTTTTCTCGATGAACCCACGATTGGATTGGATGTCATTTCACAGAAAACGGTCCGCGAATTTTTGCGCAACCACAACGCCACCAAAAAAACCACCATTCTGCTGACCAGTCACTACATGGCTGACATCCAGGAATTGTGCCAGCGCGTGATCATCATTGATAAGGGAACCATTTTCTTTGATGGCCGGCTCAGCGAAATTCTCGACCGTTTTGCAGATTCAAAGCTGGTGACGATTTCCTGTGGCGCTGCGGCCAACTGCCAGAACGCCGATCTTTCCCGGTATGGAGAAGTGCTCGAACGCACTTCAGACTCGATCAAGCTCAAGGTCAAACGCGACCGCGTGATCCCCGTTTGCAAAGCGTTGCTCGACGATTTACCGGTGAGCGATATTGATATTCAGGAAGTGCCGATCGAAGATGTGATCCGCCAGATTTTTGCCCGCTGATGAACTCGCCAAACAAAAAACATTTTTACATAATATGTTTTTTTTTGGTTCTCATTACGCTGGTCACCTTTGCGCCGGTGGTTCGATACGAGTTTATCAATTTTGACGATCCGGATTACGTCACGGAAAACAAACTCGTCCAGCGCGGAATAACCTGGGAAGGGACGACCTGGGCCTTTCAAACGGGGCGAACCGGCAACTGGCATCCCGTCACATGGCTTTCGCACATGCTTGATTGCCAGATTTATGGAGTCAAACCCGCTGGCCATCACTTCACCAGTGTGATTTTTCACATCGCGAACACGCTGCTGCTTTTTGCAATTTTTACTTCGGCAACCAGTGCGATGTGGCGGAGCGCTTTGGTTGCGGCACTGTTTGCGTTGCATCCTCTGCACGTCGAATCCGTTGCCTGGGTCTCCGAGCGCAAAGATGTATTAAGCACATTCTTTCTGCTGCTCGCAGTCGGAAGCTATTTTCGTCACGCCAAAATTCTTGCGAAAACGTCGGAGCAGACGATTCAACCAAGGCAGCGGCGAACCAGTTACTTTCTTTCCTTAATATTTTTTGCCCTTGGTTTAATGTCGAAACCGATGCTGGTCACCCTGCCTTTTTTATTGCTCCTTCTCGATTTTTGGCCACTGCGGCGAATCCAATATCCTCCGCTAAAATTCAATTCCCGACTCATTTACGAAAAAATTCCGTTCTTCGGGCTGTCCATTATTTCCAGCATCGCAACTTTTTACGTCCAAAAAGAAGGAGGCTCGGTCTCGTCACTCGCTCATCTTTCCCTGACCTCGCGTTTAGCCAACGCGCTCGTGTCGTACTGCCGGTATATTTGGAAGGCGATTTGGCCCGTTGACCTCGCGGTGTTGTATCCAATGAGAGAATGGGCGCTTTGGCAAAGTTTGGGCGCAACATTTTTTTTGATTCTCATCACCATCGCCGCGCTCCGCGCCGCTGCACGTCGTCCTTACTTCGTGACCGGGTGGTTTTGGTTTTTGGGAACGCTAGTCCCGGTAATCGGCGTGGTGCAAGTCGGAGTTCAATCGATGGCCGACCGCTATTCGTATGTGCCGCTAATGGGTCTTTTTATCACCCTGGTTTGGGGAATCCACGAATTTCTGATGAACCAAGGAAAACAACTTGCGTTTATCTTCGCAGCCGTCGCCATCGGTGCCTGCGCTTTGGCCACCCGAGTTCAACTTCAATATTGGCAAAACGGGGCAACGGTTTTCGAAAGAGCCTTGGCTGTTACGAAAGACAATTTTACCGCGCACGCAAATTTAGGTGTGGTGCTTGGCCGGCGGGGCAGAGTTACTGAATCGATCCAGCATTATCGCGCAGCCTTGAAAATAAAGCCGGACCACGGCGAAACGCATTACAATCTCGCCAATGCGCTTGCGCGAATCGGTGAGACAACTGATGCGATTTCGCATTATCAGGCCGCGCTAAAAGCAAATCTAAAAGACGCTCAAGCACATAATAATTTGGCCGTTGCGTTGCAAAAGTCAGGAGCGGTGCAGGAGGTCGAAATGCATTTTCGAGAAGCAATTCGGCTCAAGCCCGACAACATCGAAGCGCATTTCAACTTTGCTTTATTCCTGGTGAAACAGGGCAGGAGCGAAGCGATTCAACAGTTTCTTGAGGTCATCCGATTGGAACCTGGGAACGAGCAGGCGCACTTTCAATTGGGAATTCTCCTGGCGAGCCAAAAGCAGCTTGTGACCGCCATTGAGCATCTTCGCACCGCGGTTCGCTTGAAACCCGGCTGGCCCGCGCCTTTAAATTTCCTGGCCCGCGTTTTGGCCACGAGTAACGATTCGCAATTCAGGAACGGCAAGGAAGCTGTGGAGTTGGCCAAGCGCTCCTGTGAACTTGTGCGCTACGAAAATCCGGTTTTTCTGGACACGTTTGCGGCGGCGCTCGCGGAAGCAGGCCAATTTCCCGAGGCCATTCAAACCGCGACCCAGTCGAAAAACCTGGCGATTAAAATGGGCCAAACCAAATTGGCCGAACAGATTGGTGCGCACTTGGAACGATTTCAATCCAACGAGGCGCTGCGGGAATTTTAGGAGCCGAGTTGGCTCACGATCCAAGTTACCGATTAGAGTGTAGAGTGACGCTGGGAAGCGGTTAAAATTACTGCGATTGCGTCTTCTCCAACGCTGAGATTGCGGCTATCGCTTTAGGGTCTCCATTGGCGGCACGCGGCACCAAGTCCGCATACACTTTCCGGATGGTTTCCTGAACGGCGATGTATTGTTGGGGCGTCAGATTGGGCCGCTGTTGCACAGCATACAATAGCGTCACGGCACCGACTTGATCGTTGTTTTGAAGCAACGAGACGGCCTGCCCAACGTAAGTATCAGCAACAACCTCTTTGGAAGTGTTATTGGTGTCGGCAGTAACAGAAGTCGTCGTCGTTGCTGTTGGAAAAGCTTTCTGCAATTGGGAAATTGCAGCTTTTGCATCGCCTTCTTTATTGCAGCCACTCAGACCGATCAACATCAATGCCAAAAGTGGCAGGGTGCTTTTCAAGATTTTCATAACAAGCGAGGTCACATTTTAATGTCCAGTGGAGGAGCCGGGAAAGCACCAAAGGCTGTTTTTTTTGGGGTCACTAAGCAGATCAACATATTTTTTAAATTTGATGTATTCCACGCCTCCTCCGAAAAGACCCATCGGAGCTCCAATGTTGTGCCGCTTGGAAATACCGTCCCCGGGAGAACTGGAAGCGTCATTGAAATGGTTTGGGTCGGCTTCATTCACCTCCCAAAGCATCATATCGGTCGCCTTAAAGGCCGATAGTTTGTAGGTGTTTCCCTGCGAGCCAGCTGTCCAGTCGAAACTGCTACCCGATCTAATGGCCAATCCAGTCATCAAGTAACTGGTAAATTTGATATTCCGTGCCTTGAAGAGGTTCGCCAACACCGTGGAGTTTGTTCGGTCGAGCGGACACATGTAGAGTTTCCAGTTCGTCAAGGCAGGATAGAAGTGCCCACGCTCTGGACCGTAATAAGTTCCTCCTGAAGGAAGGGCTTCGCCGGGTTTGTAAAGCCAACCAGCGGGAAGCGATTTGTTTAGCGAGGCCGCTGCGCCACCGCAATTCACAGGTGCCAATCGGTCATTGTTTTCACCGATATACATCATGTGCGCCAATAATAATTGTTTGAAATTGTTAATACATTGCGTCCTTTGCGCCTTTTCTTTTGACTTGGCCAAGGCCGGTAAAAGCAAGCCCGCCAGAATAGCGATGATCGCAATGACAACGAGCAATTCAATCAGCGTAAACGCCGTATCCCGCGCACGGGAGATGGAAGTCGATCGGAATGTTTTTTTCATAAGACTCGTATAAAAGGGTCTCGATAATCTTTTCCAGGCGATATATGGATGTCAAAAAAAATGCTGTAATAACTACCATCTTAAGATTGTGTCGGGCCAGCAGATTAGGTTTATTTAACTCCGCACCCTGGCCTTTGGCAAGGGTGCGTTTCGACGCAGACCCGACACGCTCTTGACCCGCTACATTAAACAGGAATTGCCTCGGGGCATTGTCGCCAACACGCCTAAAAGATCCTTGCTACTAAATCTCGATTTGCAGAACTAATTTCCTCGAACCTATCGAATCACGGGTTTACCTTTTACCAGTTTCTCAAAATTATTGAACCATTATGATCAACGAATCCCTGAACACGTCGCTCGAAAAAATTCAGGCGTTCATTCGCGAAGAAGCGTTGCCGCTGGAAGTGGATTTTCTTCACCGTCCTTTTCGCGAAATGTTACCACGACTTCAAGAGAAGCGGAACCAGGTCAAGGCGTTGGGTCTCTGGGCACCGCATTTGCCCAAGGAACTTGGGGGGCAAGGTTACTCTCTTCCCGAATTCGCGCGCATCAGCGAAGCATTGGGGCGCACGCCAATGGGCCACTATCTTTTCAACTGTCAGGCACCGGACATTGGCAACATGGAAGTGCTCATGGCCTATGGAACGCAGGAACAAAAGGATACCTGGCTGTCACCACTGACGCGCGGCGAGGTGCGCAGTTGTTTTTCCATGACCGAACCCGACTATGCCGGATCCAACCCGGCCTGGATGGATACCCAGGCACGCAAAGAGGGCGGCGATTATGTCATCGATGGGCGCAAATGGTTTACTTCCGCTGCCGATGGGGCCGCCTTCGCCATCGTGATGGCCATCACCAATCCAGAAGCGGAGAGTCCATACGCTCGCGCCAGCCAAATCATTGTGCCGACGAACACGCCTGGTTTTAACCGCGTGCGCAACATCCCGATCATGGGGGAAGCAGGGGAAGATTACTCCAGCCATTCGGAAATTATTTACAAAAAATGCCGCGTGCCGCAGAGAAATCTCTTGGGACAGGAAGGCAAGGGATTTGAGATCGCGCAGCAGCGCCTCGGCCCGGGTCGGATTCATCACTGCATGCGCTGGATCGGCATTTGCGAAAGGGCGTTTGAAATGATGTGCCAGCGGGCCGCAACGCGCCTGCTCGCACCAGACAAACCGCTGGGCAGTCGGCAAATCGTTCAGGAATGGATCGCGGAGAGCCGGGCGGAAATTAATGCCTCGCGATTGCTTGTGATGCAAGCCGCTGAGAAAATTGAACATGAAGGCAGCCGTGCCGCCCGCGAAGAAATCTCCATCATCAAATTTTATGTGGCCAACGTGTTGCAAAAAGTGTTGGACCGCGCCATCCAAACGCACGGCGCTTTGGGTATCACCGAGGATCTGGTGTTGTCCTACTGGTATCGGCACGAACGAGGCGCACGCATTTATGACGGACCCGATGAAGTCCACAAGTCCGTCGTCGCCCGCATTCATTTAAAAAAATACGGTGTCAATATTTCGATATAATCAGGAGCTTGACTATGACGACCGATTTGCTCGATCAACCGCAGAAGACACGACCGGGAGAGGAACTCGACGCTCTTAAACTGGAAGCGTACTTGCGTCACGCGCTGCCTGACCTGAACGGCCCGCTGGAGATTAGCCAGTTTCCCAAGGGTTATTCGAATCTCACTTATCTGTTGCGTGTCGGGGAGCGCGAATTGGTTTTGCGCCGTCCGCCGTTTGGAGCAAAAATTAAAACGGCTCACGACATGGGGCGCGAGTTTCGCATCCTCTCGCATCTCATTGCCGCCTATCCCAAAGTTCCGCGACCGGTTGCCTTCTGCGAAGATGAATCGGTATTGGGGTCGCCGTTTTACCTGATGGAGCGGGTCAAAGGCATCATCCTGCGCGCGCAACCGCCGGAAGGACTCGATTTGACACCGGCATTGATGCGGCGCATCTCCGAAAGTTTCATCGACAATCTGACGGAAATTCACGGCGTTGATTATGTCGGCGCTGGTCTGGGTGAATTAGGCAAACCGGAAGGCTACGTGACGCGCCAGGTGGAAGGTTGGATCAAGCGTTATCAAAACGCCCGCACCGATGACATCCGGGAAATGGAACGCATCGCAAGTTGGCTTATCGAACACAAACCTGCGGAGGTTGGCGGCTGCTTAATTCACAACGATTACAAATACGACAACCTGGTTCTCGATGCGCACGATGTCTCTCAGATCAAGGCCGTGCTCGATTGGGAAATGGCGACCATCGGCGATCCGCTTATGGATTTGGGTTCGACGTTGGGATACTGGGTTGATGCCGACGACCCGGAAGATTGGCAAAAGCAATCATTTGGCGTAACGACTCGGCCCGGTAATTTAAATCGCGAACAATTAGTGGAACACTACGTCGCGAAGAGCGGACGGC
>JBKJOA010000463.1:0-3345 GCA_046593365.1 Limisphaerales bacterium | reverse complement strand
GGTTGGGCGCAATTAACGGCCAAGGGTGGCCATGCCGGAAATGATCTGCAACACGCGGTTGTGCGCCGCTGGGTTTCACCGTTGGACGGCGCAATTTCCATTGAAGGAATGATCAAGCATGAGCATCCCGAAGGTCACGGTGTTCGCGCAAAAATTATTTCCAGCAAAAAAGGTTTGCTGGGCGAGTGGACGTTGCACAACAAAAGCGTGGACACAAAAGTGGAAAATTTGGAAGTGAAGCGAGGTGACACAATTGATTTTCTGGTTTCGATTCACGAGAGTTTGAACAACAACGATTTTCTTTGGGTGCCGGTGATTCGTATGGTTGGACCAAAAGCAATTCGCGATGACAATGGCTATGCCAAAGAATGGCACGCTCAAAAGGAGTTCAGTGGTTCGACGCCCGAAGATCAAACGCCCCTTACTGCATGGGAGAAATATGCGCAAGTGTTGCTCTTCTCAAACGAGTTTTTGTTTGTGGATTAAAAGCGTTCCTCCAGCTAGGCTAGAAACCGAAACTTGCAACCATGAATCCTTTTTTTAGCCGACCATTTTTTTTGGCAGTTTGTCTGGGCTTCTTACCGATGTTGCCTGCGAGAGCCGCGATTGTTTTTTCCGACGACTTTGAGAGCGGATTAAGCGCGCAATGGTCGGTCGGCGACGCGAACGGAACCGGGACGCCCGCTTATTGGGCGGTGGTCAATTCCAGTTTCGGCGGAGAGGGCACTCAGAGTGGCACGAACAAAATTTATTGCGCGGGTTTTGGTTATGCGGGCAACACGAGCAGTCCGACTTATCGCGATTCGATGACGGCATTTCTACAGCGTTCAATTAATTTATCCAGCTATACCAATGCGACGTTGAATTTCTGGCACAAAATTCCGGGAATTGAAACAGGCTACGATGTTGCGCGAATCTTCATCGACGGCACCGAAATCTGGACACGCGACACGACCGTCAGCGCGTGGACACAAGTCACATTAAACATCAATGCGTTTGTTGGCGGTACGCGCACGTTGAAATTTGAATTCTTAAGCGACAGTTCAGTGACTGGCGAAGGCTGCTATCTTGATGACATTTCCGTCACTGACACTTACACGCCTCCTCCGGCTCCGCTCAACGACAATTTTAATTCCGCGCAGGTTTTGTCTAATGCGGTCGGCAGTGTTGGCGGAAATAATTTTAACTCAACTTCCGAACCAGGAGAACCGGTCGCAGGCAATTCAGTCTGGTATCGCTGGACGCCCACCACGAACGGGTTGGTATCTTTCAGCACTACGAACAGCAGTTTTGACACGGTGCTTTGCATTTACACCGGAAGCAATGTGAGCAATTTGACGGTGGTGGCTTGCGACGACAACAGCGGCGCAAATAATACGAGCCTGATTTCTTTCAACGCAATTTCAGGAACAACGTATCGGATTTCCATTCGGGGCCTTGGTCAAGCGAGCGGCGAAATTTTGCTGAGTTGGAACCAACCGAATGGGGCCGGCGTGGAAATTTTGCCGGACCTTTTTGTCTGGGCGGATCAGAGCAAGAATTATCTCTACGGCTGGTATCTGGACCAGACAGAAATATCCGGGCGCACGCTGTTGCGAATTTCCACGGCAACCCCCAATATCGGAGCCGGGCCGCTCGAAGTGCGCGGCAGTTCCACTCAGCCAGGTGTTTATCAACGGGTTTTTTATTCCGGCGGCGGTTACTATGATCGTTACGCGGGAACATTTACCTTCCACGCCGGACACGGCCATTTGCATTTCGATAACTGGCTGAATTTCCATTTGCGCTCGGTGCTGACGAATGATGGCGTGGGCAACATTGTGGTTTCCGGCGATAAAACGAGTTTCGCGATCATTGATTTGACTCGCTACAGCACCACCCTGCCTGGTTCGCCGAGTTCAGGGCAATACTCCGGCGGATTGGTTCAAGGATTATCCGTGGGATGGGCCGATGTTTACGGCGCAAATTTGCAGGATCAGTGGATTGACGTGACCGATGTAGCACCCGGCCGTTATTGGTTGGAAGCGATTGTTGATCCGCAAAACAACCTCAAAGAATCAAACGAAAACAACAACACGAATCGCATTTTAATTGATCTCACCGTGCCGCCGCCCATTTCCACCAACGCTCCGCCGAATGATCATTTTACGAACGCAATCGTCATCATAGGAAGCACGGCGGGATTTTTTGGTTACAACGTCAATGCGACGGAACAACCGGGTGAGCCAAATCATTTTGGAACCAACGGCATCAGGTCGGTTTGGTATCAATGGACAGCACCGTCCAACATGCCCGTAAAAATTTCCACGGACGGCAGCAGCTTCGATACGATTCTGGCAGTTTATACCGGAGCCGCTCTGAATTCTTTGACCCTCGTAACTAACGATGACGACGGTGGTGCTGGAAATAATTCGCTTTTGAATTTCAACGCGGTTGCAGGAACGACTTATCGAATTGCGGTGGATGGTTTCGGCACGGCCAACGGCAGCATTCAATTAAATTTCAACCCGGCGCTCAACGATCACTTCACGAATTGTGTTGTGCTGGTCGGAAATTCGGGGTCGGTTTCGGGCAGCAATCGCGGCGCGACCCGGCAGTCGGGTGAGCCAAATCACGCTGGAATTCCCGGCACGAATTCCGTTTGGTATTGTTGGACTGCGCCGCAAAGTGGCACGGCAGTCTTTGACACATTCGGGAGCGGGTTCGATACGCTTTTGGCGATTTACACTGGCAGCGGCGTCGATTCACTTTCACTTGTCGCCAGCAACGACAACACCGTGAGCAACAGTTTCAGCAGCGTGACTTTTGAGGCCATTGGCGGCGTCACGTATCAAATTGCCGTGGATGGCGCGAACGGCGGAAGTGGAATTTTAAAACTCAAGTGGCTAGGGCCAACCTCGCCTTCAATCGTCGTTCAGCCATTCAGCACGAATGCGCCGGCCGGGGCGACGGTCTCCTTCATAGTCTCAGCGGCGGGGTCGGCACCATTAAATTATCAATGGCTTTTCCAAGACACGAATTTGTCAAACGACGAATATATTTCCGGCGCAAACGGAGCGACACTCACGCTCGCCAAAATCCGAACGAACAACATGGGGTCTTATACCGTGGTGATTTCAAACAATTATGGCTCGATCACCAGCGCGCCAGCCAATCTCATCGTTCTCGATAATCCCCGTGTCGTTTTTGTCCACGATCTTCAAGGTCACATCGGCGGAGTCGTCAGAGTGCCAATCGAAATGCAAGCCACCGGCAATGAGCACGCCTTGAAATTCAGTTTGGCTTTTGATCCCGCCATTCTCAGCAATCCACGAATTACAAACAGCGAAGTCGGCGCGGCGGTTT
>JBKJOA010000420.1:0-2525 GCA_046593365.1 Limisphaerales bacterium | reverse complement strand
TGTAACGCTGGGTCAGTTTGCCTGGCATCAAATCCGTTGCCATCCTTCCACAATTTTACGAACAAATCATTTTGAGCGACCCTGACCTGTGCAGTGTCGTTTGTTGCCACTTTATCAGCTGCAAGCCAGGCCTTCAGTCCAGATATCACTCCCGGATTAATGGGCTCGACTGCTCCCGGTTGCCGATCCTTTCCCGACGCAAAAACCAACAGGTAGGAGAGTGCTGGAAGTTCAGCCGTTTTAAAAACCCATTTAAAAGGGAGTGACCGGGTATCGGATAAGCCATAACCTGCAAGAGCGACTGTGCTGGCACCCGGGTTATAAAGTTCAATCCAATCGGGCGAATCGCCGTTTTCATCCTTGATTGTGTCCCCATTGGAAATCATTAACTCATTGATGCGGATCGGTTGAGCGAAGAGTGAAGGGTGATAAACCAGCGCCACCAGCAAAAGGAGAGCGACTAACCACCTGAACCTGAAGCAGATCGTGCAGTAGACAACAGTTGCCAGGACAGGTTTCATTTAAGTTAACCAGCATAAAGCTGAGAAGTCAGACGTCAAAAAATGAATTACAACCCAAATCGGCGGATAAGGTCGCCGCAGATTTTGTTGGGGCGGCTGAAAATTGGTATTGAGGTTTCATCATGGGGTTCTGTGGGGTTCTGTGGGGTTCTGGCCAAGAATTTCCCGCTTAAAGACTCGCCGGTTTTGGCTTTTTTCGCTTTACGGCAAAACCCGTCCAGCGGCCTTAAGGCCGGGACGGGTTTTTAATTGTGAATAACTTTTTCTCTTCCCCGTTACTGGAACGCTGTCGCCTGCGTCGGCAAATCAAATACTTCCCATATCTTCAGGACCCGCTCTATGGCTTCCTTCTTCGCGCAAAATCTCAGTCGCAACGTGCATTGAAACCGGCTCATTCGTCCGGCCAGATTGATCACCAGCAGGCGGAACTTCTTTAGCCGCACGCTCCGCTCCTCCGGATTCAAACACAAGCGCCTTGTCGCGCTGACAATATTGTAGGCCATTAACGACAGCTTGAACCAGGCCGCGTTGGTGTTGAAATGCTGGCTGGGCATATGCCCTCCACCCAGGGCGTTCTTCACCTCGTCATGCACGTGTTCGACTGTTCCCGCCTTCTCCCGATGCCATTGCAGCAAGCGCTCCCCGCTCCAGCCCATATTGGTCAGCACCGCGTGGTGACGCCGGTCGGAGCCATCGGCAAAGAGGATTCCCTGCGCCTTGAGCAGCCGCAAACCCACATAGCGCAGAGGATTGCTCTCCTTTTTCTCGCGGGCTTCCCCCGGCACAAACTCCACCTCCGCCCATTGCCGCAACGTCCCGTCCGCTTCGGTCTTGATAGTCTTCCACTCTTTCTCCTCCACCTTTTCCACCGCCTCCTTTAGTTGCTCGCTCATGACCGCGCTGATGGCAAAGCCAATGGCTCCCCCTTTTTCCCTGGCCCGGTCTGGATGCCTGAGCCATTGGATCAAGTCATTCTCATGACAGGCCGAGTCGCCTCTGAAGTAGCGCTGCTCCACCGTGCCGGGCAGCGCCTCAAAGGCCATCTTCGCGCAGTTCAACGGCTCCTGCCTGGCCCCCACGTTGCCGTCCCGAAACTCATCGGCCACCACCAGGTCCGCCTCGGCCCACACCGCCACCATCGGCTGATAGCCCCGCCCGTCATCATAATGGGCCAGTGCGTTCTCTTTATGGCTTTCGATGATGGTCGCGTCCTGGTCAATGGTGGCGAACTTCAACGTCTGGCCGGCCTGGGCGTGCTTTTTGGCGATATTTCGCACCAGGCCCGCCTGGACTTCTTGCAAACCAGCCACTCCTTTGCTGCTGGGCAGGATGAAGCCTTTCTGGGTCTCCCGGTCCGGGCGGGTCAGTTCCAGGGACTCGTCGTGAAATCGGTCCAGAAAGTCGCGCACAGTCCGGACCTTGGGCAGCTTGTAGCCCAAGCCCCGCTCGAGGCAGACATCCTGATCCAGAAGGGACATGTCTTCGGGGCAGTCCCCGCCGAGGATTTGGAGCAGGATGATCGATTCGAGGAACTGGCCGCCGGTCAGGCCGCGCTGGCGGGTTTTGAGCTGGAGGTTGACATCGGCCAGGACGGGGAGGCCGAGGCTGCGGAGGACGCGCGAGGCGGAGAGGAGGCCCGCGTGGGCGGAACCCATTTCGTCAAGCGGCGTGGGATCAATGCGGAAGGGCGACTTGGATTGGATGGGCAAACGCGCAGACATGCACTTATATAGACACACTGTCTATATCATGTCAAGCGAAAAAGCGAAAAAAATGGCGTTAAATTATCTTTTTTTGTCTTTTTTGAAAAATTACCCGCCGATCGGGGTCTGCCACAGGGGCAATCCAAAGCCATTTATTCTGCCCTCATGAAGCAATAGACCTGCTTGCCTTGTCGGCGTGATGGATGGTAGATTGCGTGGATTATGGAACCCACCGCAAAATGAGATTTGGAAGGCATTGGATTGCGCTGCGATTATTGGCAATGACGCTGCTTTTCTCGCG
>JBKJOA010000295.1:0-2816 GCA_046593365.1 Limisphaerales bacterium | reverse complement strand
TTCGGCACGCCGCTGGAAACTTTCACCAACAACCTCGCGACGATGATTGACCGCATCCGCAAGGAAACCGGCGCGGAAATTATTCTCTACTCGACGTTCCCGCCAAATCCGAAATGGCATTACGGTTCACACAACATGGAAGCCTACGCGCTCGGGACCGAACAAGTGGCGCGGGAAAAACGCTGCGCCTACGCCGACGTTTATCACAACTGGATCGTGATTGAGTCGAAGAAAAAACCGGAAGACCTTCTTGGCAACAACATCAATCACCCAAACGATTTCGGGCATTGGATTTATTATGAAGTGCTGAAGCAAATGGGTTTGTGAGAAATTTATTTTCCGCCCGGTCTTCTGTTGCGCTGGCAAGCAGGGCGAGTTGGCGTAAAGTTGTAGGAATGCACGGTTTGTGGTTAATCAACTCAAAGAGAAAACTCTGGGAATAAAATAAAAAATAACAGCCGCCTTTAAAGCCCTAGTGTAAAAGATTTGCACTGGATTGGCGAAGTTCTGCAATGAAGCATTTGATTTTAATTCTAGCGCTCACCATTTTCACAGGAGAATTGTCATCCACGGCTGCTCCGACCGAAACCAACTCGACCGCAAAATTGCCCGCAAAGAACCAAGTGAAAATTTATTTGTTGATGGGGCAATCAAACATGGCTGGTCGTGGCGTTCCCGAGAAGGAAGACCTCACAACTCATTCGCGCGTTTTTGTTTTCAATCGCGGCAACGAGTGGGAACTGGCGGCGGAGCCATTGACGTTGGGCGAAAAAGGAAAAACACCGGGCGTCGGCCCAGGCCTCGCGTTTGGCAAAGCGATGGCGGACGCGAATCCAAAAGTTACCATTGGCCTCGTGCCTTGCGCAGTGGGCGGAACACCTTTGCGCCGCTGGTTGCGCGGAGCAGATCTATATTCCAACGCCGTCGCGCGTGCCCAGACCGCCGCGACTGCTGGCACGATCGCCGGAATTCTTTGGCACCAAGGCGAAGGAGATGCCGGGGCAAAAACAAATGCAGATTCGTATGGGGAACGACTGGCGAAAATGATCGTCGATATTCGTGCTGACCTGAATAGGCCGAACCTGCCTTTTGTGGTGGGACAAATCGGCGAATTCAATTACGAACGTGAAGGCAATCCACTTCCATTCGCTCGCGAAATAAATGAGGCTTTGGAAAAAATTCCGCGATCAGTTTCGCAGACCGGTTGCGCGCTCTCGAAAGGTCTCGCGCACAAAGGCGACCAATTGCATTTCAGTCCGGAAGCAGAACGCGAACTGGGTCGGCGCTATGCCAGGCAGATGATGCAACTCGAAAAATCACCGCGCCAGAAACGCGCGGAGTCGGAGCGAAAACTTCTGCAATAGTAAATTTAGTTCGCCCGCATTTTGTCCAAGGCAGGAAACGGAAAATCCTTCGACACGACGTGTTGCTCCATCATCAATTTTTCCACTTTGGCGACGATCTCAGGATGTTGCGCTGAAACGTCGTTGCTTTCCGCAATATCATTTCCGAGGTCGTAAAGTTCCACGCGCAGGTCGGCAGTTGACTTGTCTTTGCGTATTAAATTCTTGCGAACGGCTTTCCAGTTACCCAGGCGAACCGATTGTTGGCCGCCATTGGCCGGAAACTCCCGATAAAGAAAAGGACGTTCCGGGAGTTTTCCTCCGAGAAGCACCCGCGCAAAGCTGATCCCATCGATATCCGCAACCTTCGTCTTCTCCTGCGCCAATTCCAACAACGTGGGCAACCAGTCTTCAAAACCAGTGACGTGTTCCGAAGTGGAACCTGCTTTGATTTTTCCCTTCCAGCGCACGACCAACGGCACACGAATCCCGCCTTCGTAAACCGATCCCTTGCCGTCACGCAGCGGTCCGTTGGAATTGAAAAAACGCGGATCGACTCCGCCGAGATCTTGTGGAGCTAAACCGTTGTCGGACGTGAAGACGAAAATCGTGTTCTCATCCAGATCGAGTTCTTTGATCAACCCCATCATCCTTCCAAGCTCCCGATCCATGCGCGTAATCATCGCGGCGTAAGCGGCGTGCGGCGTCCGCTGTGGCAGATAACCGTTTCCGCCGGTGTAAGGCGTCTCCGGAAATTTACCGTCATATTCCTGACGCGAATCTTCTGGCAACTGTAGCGCCAGATGCGGCACGACCGTTGGGAAAAATAGAAAGAACGGACATTCTTTGTTGTCGCGAATGAAACGCAATGCCTGCTCGCTGTAGAGGTCCGGCGCGTATTCCTGACTGGTGAAACGTGCGTAACTCGCCGGATCCTTTGGGTCAGCATCCTTCGGCAATTTTGTATTCATCGCGACATCCACGTTCTTCAATGGCACATGCTGATCGTTGTCCCACAAATACGTTGGATACAAATTGTGCGCCACGCTCTGACAATTGTAGCCGTAGAAGCGATCAAAGCCTTGCTTCAACGGCGCGCCTGAACTGTCGGGACCACCGAGTCCCCATTTCCCAAATGCGCCTGTTGTGTAGCCAATGCGTTTCAGCAATTTCGCGAGCGTGACAGTGTTTTCAGGAATGGGATATTGACCTTCAGGTTGGACGCCCCGGTTGTCGCGAATAAACGCGTGCCCGGAATGTTTGCCCGTCATCAAAACGCAGCGTGACGGCGCGCAAACCGCGTTGCCTGCGTAGTGTTGCGTGAACTTCATTCCTTCTTTTGCGAGGCGATCAATATTCGGAGTGCGAATCTTTTTCTGCCCAAAACAACCGACGTCTCCGTAACCCAAATCATCCGCAATAAAAAAAATAATATTCGGTTTGCGATCTTGCCCAGCGGAAGAATGGTGCGGA
>JBKJOA010000384.1:0-2730 GCA_046593365.1 Limisphaerales bacterium | reverse complement strand
CGGCGACCATCCAGCCGTAAAACATTTTGGTATTCCTAGCAGCCTGAGCCACTAAATATCCGAAAATTGCACCCCACATTCCGGTCAAGATTGGAACCGTAAACAGCACAAAGAGACTGTGCTTTTCGTATATTCCTAATCGTTCACCGTTTAACTGTGGCCACTTATCCTGCAACAAACTGACAAACACCGGAACCAGACCCAAAGCCAAACCAGCCAGTAATCCGAAATACATGAATGTGTTTGAACCGTGCTTTTCTCTGCGAAAAGTGAATATCAACGAAAGAGCTAAAATGAGTTGATTGACCAAAACAGTGACACCGATTGCACTGGTTCGTTTTGGGAGCGAGTCAGATACGGTCGCCTGATAGATTGAATTGATAAACGACACTTTACTGGCCAGAACCAGAATCAATCCGACCGACATCACGACCGAGACAAGCAAACGCAAAATCTTCTGAAACTTAATTTGATCTGGCTTAATGATGAATGAAAGCCCCAGTGCCCAAACGACAGTCCAATTAACGATCAACAGAAATACTCCCTGATCAGAACTCAAAGTTGCATTTGCTGTATAACGTCGAATCAAGAACAGGCAGCCGACAAACCACAAAACCCACCGGACCCAATGCAAATTCCACGGCTTGTCCTGAATCATCACTTTGAACGGAATCAAGGCTTTCCAATCAATTGCTTTGGTTTGTTCGAAGATTTGGGAGTAAGTCTGATTTGGGGTGACTCGGCTGGACGAAAACGGCGACTCTGATTTTTCTTTGAATGGTGGTGGAGTGGTTCTCGGTGTCAGCACAGCCAAAACGGGAAGCCAATTGGAAAGTCCTTCATGCCAGGCCAAAGTCGTATTGGAAATATTTCCGGATTGAAGTTGCTCCCGTAATTGCTCTGAAGAAAACGGCCCCTCTTTTGATCCATTGGTTTGAATGAATATTTCCATAAACAGAGATTCCTGATACGCAAAAGTCTCTTCCCATACGCGTAATATTTGCAAGCAGATTTCTCAAGTGTGTAATGCGACCTCGGCCACAATTCGGAAGTGGCAAAGCTTAATCAACAATTAGGTCGGTTTTTGCGAAAGAAACGTGGAGCATGACCTATCAGCAATTCTCAAAGAAATTGGGATTATCGACCGCCTCCCTACAGCGTATTGAAATGGGTGATCAGAACGTCACACTCAAAACGATTGAACAGATCACCAGTCGATTGAAATGCCGCGTTAGTGAATTTTTGATTAACCTAGGCGTTCCGATTGAATTTTTCTATGAATTCAGTTTCCATTGTGGGAGTCGCTTGATCAATAATTACGATGGTCTTGCCTTTTTTCAATGGCCTATAAACATTTAAAGGGATCGGTTCTGAATGGCGCTTAGTTAAGGAAACAAAACTCCGTTTTCACGAGAGAATTCATATTGAGAATCATCGAAGACAGGTCTTATCTAAGCGCCATTCGGATCGGTTCTTGGTATTGACTGCTCTTACGTACAATCCTTTTTCCGATTCAGCGAAAATCATTTTGCACTTCTCTCGGGGGTGAGGGCGAGCGTTCACGGTTTGGATTTGATCTCTGCTTCCGCCTTCTTCATCACGTCGCTGATTTTCACGGGGCAACCGCCTTGCCGTTTGCTTTCATCGGCAGCTTCCATGAACGCGAAAAGTTCAATCGTCTCTTCGGGAGAAACCGGAGCGATGCCCGTCTGGAAAAATTTCATCACTTCACGCAGGAACGGTGTGTAATCGCCGCCGGGTTTCTGATCCAAAACGGCTTTGCTCCCAAAAACGGTCACGCGATACGGTTCGGCGGCATTGCGCAAGCCACGCAGCGTTCCAACTTTTCCACCTTTCCACACGCCGGTCACGACGTCGGTGTCGGGCGTCGCGGTGCGAACCACGCTTTCGCAACCGGTCCCCATAATTGTGAACAGCGCTTCGGTCGGGTGAACGCCATACCAAAAGAGATCGGGGTGATGCGATTCCAGATGCGCTGGTCCGGTGGAAATCGCGCCGCGCAGTTCGCCGAAATTCGCACTCTTCAATTCCACCAGCCCCGGATAATACCGCAGCGATGACGATGAAAAACAGGGGACATTGTTTTCTTTGGCGAGGCGGAAAATTTGGATCGCATCGGCGAGCGTTCCCGCAACCGGCTTGTCGATGAACAACGTTTTCTTCGCTTTGAACACCGGAATCGCCTGCTGCAAATGCGGGCGGCCATCCACGCTTTCCAGCATCACGACATCGACTTCCGCACAAAGCGCCTCGATGGAATCCACGATCTTCACTCCGTATTTTTCCTGTAACTCTTTCGTATAACCTTCGACGCGCGACCAGCTTTCTTTCACGATGTCAGGGCTTCCCCCTTTGAATGCAGCCACCACTTTTCCACCTGGAATATAATTTTTGTCGTTGGCGTCATTAAATCGCCGCGTAAACTCTGTGCTGTGCGAAGTGTCCAAACCGATCATGCCAATGCGAAGCTCGGCAGCAAAACTGGATGCGGTTGCCAGCGTGGAAACGAGTGTGGTCATAAAGAGTATTTTCATAATTTTTGTGAAGGTGTCCGGTAGGTTAGCGAAGCATCCGGGGCGGAAAAGGAATATTTCCGATTCGCTTCGAGCAAAATTGCTTTGCACCGGTTCAACCTTCCTCTTGAATCATGATGCAAATGAAACTTCTCGTCATCGGTTCAGGCGGACGCGAGCACGCGCTGGTTTGGAG
>JBKJOA010000311.1:0-2511 GCA_046593365.1 Limisphaerales bacterium | reverse complement strand
AAGGAATTTTCGTGGAGTTTTGGCGCGATCGTCGCGGTTCCCCTTTTCGCCTCAATGTTCCTGGGCAACTACATCATGAGCCGCATTCATCCCAAACATATGCGGCAAGGAATTTTTGCGTTCATCGGACTGGCGGGGATTTATTATCTGTTTTTCCATTGAATCAAGCCTCAAGAGAGCGCGTTGACTTTCGTGAAGAAAGTTTGCAGGCTCGCGTTCGTTCACGTTTCAACAAATGGTATGAAAATAAAAATTCTTCCCGTTCTCCTGTTTGGCGTAGTGGCGATCATTTTCCAGGGCTGCATCGCCTTTCCGCCGTTGGTTCAGGTCGAGCATAAAGAAGGCACCAACAACAATGACGCCATCATGCGCAAACTCGATTCCATCGAACGTCGTTTGGATAATCTTGAAAAGCGCCCCATGAACCGACCGCCGCAATAATCATGGCCAAACGAGAAATCAGGCATCCCGAAAAGGAGAAAAGTACCGGCGCGTATTCCGCCGGGGTGGAAATAGACGGCTGGGTTTTTGTCAGTGGACAAGGCCCGCTCGACTCGAAAACCGCGGAAGTGATTCGCGGCAGCATCGAGGAAGAAACGCTGCTCACGCTGTCACACGTCGAAAAAATTCTGCTCGCCGCCGGTTGCACCTTGCACGACGTCGTCAAAAGCACCGTGCATCTCTCCGACATCGAAGACTTCGATCGCTTTAACGCCGTTTACAAAAATTTCTTTAAAGAGGTTACCGTTCTTCCTGCGCGAACGACGGTGCAATCCGTCCTCTGGGGCGATATCAAAGTCGAGATCGATGTGGTGGCGAAGAAGAGTTAACGCTCCATAATCGGGTAAGGCGCGCTCGAAAAACTGCGTGGAGTAATCAGTATTCTTCGAACTTTTTAACGATTGCCGCGTGACCATCAAAAAATTGTCGGTTCCACCGGGATGTTCCATGAACCGGCCTGGCCGGAAGAATGTAAGTAGGCGGACCTAGCGATGTGACGGTTTTATCCATGTCATTGATGGCCCAACTCCGGGCGGGTGATTTGATGGCAACAATTTTCACCGGTGCGTTTGAAAGGGAAATAGGAGCGGTCAAGGAGTTCCATCGTCCGAAAGGATACAAGGTGACGTTCACTGCGGGAAGCAGTTCGTTGGTCACGCTCTGGTTGATGATGTAGCTGTAAGGATTCGTCGGCGAGGAGGCTTGGGAAAATGAAGCACAGATGGCCACTTCGCCAGTTGAATAAATTCCACTGTTGTTCGCCGGAATTCTTAAACCCAAATAGGGAGCCAGATAACCAATCAACTCTGTCGGGCCACCCGTGTTGACGCCAAATTGTGAGCGGTCTGTCATGTAAAAACGTTTGCTGACGACGAGTCCGCATGGGCCTGGAAGAAAATCCCGATTCTCATTCAAGTAAAGCTGCGTCGCCAGGCCGAGTTGCCGGAGGTTGCTCAGACATTTTGTCTGAAATGTTCGCGCCTTGGCTTTCGCCAGTGCCGGCAGAAGAAGTCCAGCGAGGATCGCGATGATTGCAATCACGACAAGTAACTCAATCAAAGTAAACGCCAGGATGTAAGAACGCTGATGGGACGAATTACGGTTTTTCAAGATATTCGGCATGGGTGGAAATTATTTAAACTTCTAACAATAAACCATGTTCCCGCGAAGTTTCTATAGTCCATTTAAAATTTAAGCGAGGCCAGCACTTCCGGATCGCGCACATCGACCCAGCGACCTTGAATTTCCAAACCGGCGATGCGAAATCCCGCAGCGAGCATCGCAATGATGGCGTCAGTCAATTCATATTCGCCGCGTGGTGACTTTTCGAGTTGCAAGGTGAACTCGAAGAGAACCGGGTTAAAAATATAAATCCCCGCGTTGTACCAGGCAGTATCACCCGGTTTGAGCAAACCATCTCGACGAATTTCTTCGAGTTGTGCGGCGTTGGGCTTTTCCACCAGCCGAGTGAGACAAAACTCGCGGTTGAAAAAAAACAAACCGCCCTTCGTGACATCCTGGCTTCCCGTTGCGGTGACTAAGCCGGAAAAATTTTGCTCAGCAAATCGTTTCAACATTTGCCCATAGGTTTCGGGCTTCACCAAAATATCGCCATAGGTGAGGACAAAATCTTCGGCACCGACAAACTCGCGCGCGAGTTCGGGCGCTTTGCCGGTTCCGTCCTGAACCACTTGACGACCGTAAGAAATTTTCACGCCGAGTTTTTGGCCATCGCCGAAATAGTTTTCGATCGTCTCCGCCTTGAATCCGGTCACGATAAAAAACTCCCGCACCCCAGCGGAAATCAGCCCTTCGATGATGTGTTCGAGAATTGGTTTGCCCTGCACTTTCAACATCGGCTTGGGGACTTCGTCGGTCAGGTCACGCATCCGCGTTCCTTTTCCCGCAGCTAAAATAACAGCTTTCATCGGCGCACAAAGGAACATGGATGGATTGAATTCAAAAGAAATTTTTCCTCGCGTCAGCGAATTGTTGGAAACAAAATGCGCG
>JBKJOA010000266.1:0-8895 GCA_046593365.1 Limisphaerales bacterium | reverse complement strand
AGCTTTGTTTTGGCCCGGCTCGAACAAGAAAAACTTTCTCCTTCCGTTGAAGCTGACCGTGCCACGTTGATTCGCCGTTTGAGTTTTGACCTGATCGGTCTGCCACCCACGCCGCAGGAAGTGGATGCATTTGTGAATGACCGAAGTCCCGACGCTTACGACAAACTCGTGGAGCGACTGCTGGCCTCTCCGCACTACGGTGAACGCTGGGGCCGTCACTGGCTTGACGTTGCGGGGTACGCGGATTCCAACGGCTACTTCAACGCCGATAGCGACCGGCCCCTGGCCTACAAATATCGCGATTATGTGGTTCGCTCCATCAACGGTGACAAACCGTACGACCGATTCATTCAGGAACAGTTGGCCGGAGACGAGTTGGCCAATTATCAACCCGACGGCGACATCACGCCGGAAATGGCGGAACTGCTCACCGCGACTCACTTTCTCCGCAACGCGCCTGACGGCACCGGTGAAAGCGATGGCAATCCGCTGGAGGTGAAAGTGGACCGCTATTCCGTGCTGGAAGGCAATGTTCAGATTCTCGGTTCCGCGTTTCTTGGTCTGACGGTTCAGTGCGCCCGCTGTCACGACCACAAATTTGAACCGGTCACGCAGGCGGAGTATTATCAGCTACAAGCCATCTTGCGGCCAGCGTTCGATCCGGAGCATTGGCTCAAACCGAATGAGCGCGTGCTCACCGTCGGCACGCGCGTCGCCCGGGATGAAAACAAACGGCAGGTCGAAAAATACAACTGGGAAATCAAGGCGCTCATTGAAAGTCTTGAAGGATTAACCGCGCCATTTCGAAAACTCGTTGTCCGCGAAAAACTGGAGAAGCTTCCTAAGCCAACGGGCGACGCCATCCAAAAAGCGCTCGACACAAGTGAAAAGCAGCGCACCGAAGAAATGAAGGGGTTGTTAAAAACTAACGACGCTGTTGTCCAGATCAAAGATGAGGATTTGGTAAAACGCTATCCTGAATTGGCCGCTGGCTGCAACAGCCTGAAGGATGCGATCAAAAAACGCGAAGCCGAACGCCCCACGCCGCTTCCGCAGATTGCCGTGTTGATCGAGTCAGGGGCTGAACTCCCAAAACATCATCTCCTGGTTCGTGGAGGCTATGCAAGCGAGGGAGCTGAAGTGCCACCTGGAGTTCCAGCCGTGTTTTGCAGTGGCAAAAATTCTTATCAAATTGTTTCAAACGCCGCCCAAACCAATTCCGGGCGACGACTTGCGCTGGCCCGCTGGTTAACTTCGCCGGAACATCCGGTGGTTGCCCGCGTGCTGGTGAACCGGGTTTGGCAGCACCACTTTGGCGAGGGGTTGGTTTCCACAGTTGACAATCTGGGCGTGACCGGCGCGAAGCCGAGCCATCCTGAATTGCTGGATTACCTCGCCACGGAGTTTGTTCAATCCGGCTGGAAGCTCAAGTCACTGCATCGGTTGATTGTCACCTCGGCCACGTATCGGCAGAGCGGCGCTTTACGCGGTACACCTTACGCAGTCGATCCGGAAAATAAATTGCTTTGGCGTTTCCCTTTGCAACGGCTCGACGCCGAATCCGTTCGCGACGCCATCCTCTTTACCAGTGGTGAACTCAATTTGGAAATCGGCGGGCCTTACGTTCCAATCAAAGCGAACAGCGACAGCCAGGTCGTCGTGGATGAAACCAACGCGGGTGCTAAACGCCGCTCGCTCTACCTGCAACAACGCCGCACCCAGCCCTTGGCGATGCTGGAGGTTTTCGATACCGCCCAGATGAATCCCAACTGCACACGGCGCAATCCCTCCACCGTTTCCCTGCAATCCCTCGCGTTGTTAAATTCGGATTTCATTCGCAGTCGAAGTCGCGCTTTTGCGCAACGGTTGGAGAAGGAGTGTGGTGCGGACAACCAACAACGCCTCGAACAAACTTTTCTGCTGGCGCTGGGTCGAAAACCGAATCCTGCCGAACACTCTGCCGCCGAGGAGTTCTTGCAGACACAGGTTGCTCTCTATGCCGACAAACCGGACAAGGCCGAGCGAAGTTGGACGGACTTTTGTCAGATGGTGCTGGCCGGAAACTCGTTCTTGTATGTGGAATAATACTGAATCGTCTGGCAAAACTTTCCCCCTAAAACCATGAACTCCACTCGCACTGATTTTGGAATCAACCGGCGCTCGTTCCTTGGCTACACCGCAGGTGGACTCGGTTGCCTTGCCCTTTCGCATTTGTTGGCGCTCGAAGGACGATCCGCGCCAGCCCGTAAAATTATCCAGGCCGCGCATCCGCTGGGTCCCAGGCCGCCGCATTTTTCCGCCAAAGCCAAAGCGGTCATTTGCCTCTTTCAGCACGGCGGCCCGAGTCAGATGGATTTGTTTGATCCTAAACCGGAGTTGAACAAGCGCGATGGGCAGGATTATCCGGGTACCGATTTGGAAATCCATTTCGATAAACAGGCCGGTAAACTTTTGCAGTCGCCGTTCAAGTTTGCAAAGCATGGCCAGGCAGGAATTGAATTTTCGGAACTCATTCCGCACACGGCTGGCATTGCAGACGAAATCACGTTGGTGCGTTCAATGGTCACTGATTCGGTTGATCACGAATCGGCGTTGCGCATCATTCACAGCGGTAAATTTCAGGCGGGTCGGCCCACATGGGGTTCCTGGGTCACGTACGGTCTGGGCACGGAGCGACAGGATTTGCCGGCTTACGTCGTGTTGTCCGATCCGGCGGGTTTGCCCGTGGATGGCATTCGCAATTGGTCGAGTGGCTGGCTGCCCGCGATATATCAGGGCACTCAAATCCGCTCATCGGGTTCACCTATTTTCAATCTGGCAACCCCCGACGACATTCCGGCTCTAGGACGGGTGAACCAGCTTAACCTTTTGGATAAACTGAATGATGCGCACCTGCGCGCTCACCCGGAAAATTCAGAGTTGCAGGCGCGCATCAGCAATTACGAAATGGCCGCGCGGATGCAGACTTCGGTCAGCGACGCGTTGGACCTTACAAAGGAGTCCGCCGAAACCGTGAAACTCTACGGCCTCGATCAAGCCAACTCCGCAACCGCCAATTACGCGAAGCGCTGCCTCATGGCGCGGCGGCTCGTCGAGCAAGGAGTGCGGTTCGTCCAGATTTATCTGGGCGGCCAACCTTGGGACACGCACGACAAAAATGCTGAGAAACTCAAAGAGCTCTGCCTGATGACCGATCAACCGAGCGCCGCCCTCGTGTTGGATTTGAAACAACGCGGCCTGCTCGATTCCACCATCGTTCTATGGTGCGGCGAGTTTGGCCGATTGCCCATTTCCCAAGGTAAGGACGGACGCGACCACAACCGCCACGCGTTTTCACTCTGGCTGGCGGGCGGCGGCTTCAAGAAAGGCTACACGCACGGAGGCACGGACGATTTTGGTTATAAGGTGGTGCAAGACCCGGTGCGGGTGTATGACCTGCACGCCACACTGCTGCACGCGCTTGGTTTAAATCATTTGAAACTCACTCATCCCCATGAGGGCCGCGATGACAGTTTGACTGACGCAGTTGTGAGCCAAGCCAGGGTCATTCCGGAAATTCTGGCGTAAGTTTTCTACTGGGTCGAGAGGATGAAGCGAATGAGTTGCTTCTTTTTCTTTGCCCGGTCACCGTCCCATGAGAATTATAAACCCTGGACACTTAAATAAAAACGCATGCAACTCTTCAGCAAATCCTTAACCGCCCTGGTTTTTCTTGCGCTGTGCATCGGTTCCGATCGCGCCAGCGGAGCTGAAGCGATTAAACATCGTCTCTTGGTTTGCGAATATCCCCAACGTCTCGTCGAAGTTTCCGCCGATGGCAAAGCGGTGTGGGAACATCGAACTCCCAGTGTAACCGTCATGTGTGATGTGTTGGCCAATGGAGATATTCTCTATGCCTATGGAGGCGAACCCACCGGCGCGCAACGTATCAACCGTGACCATAAGGTGGTTTGGAATTATATCAGCCCGTGTCCGCAAGTGATGGCTGTCTCGGCCTTGGCCAACGGCAACGTTTTGCTCGGCGAACAAGGCCCTAGCCGCGCAGTCGAAGTGAACAGCAAGGGCGAAGTAGTCCACGCGGTGAAGTTGATCACGAGCGAACAGGCATTTCATCGTCAACTGCGTCATCTCCATCAACTGGACGATGGACATATCCTCGCCTGCCACGAGATGGAAGGTGCCGTACGTGAATATACCCCGGAGGGAAAGGTGGTGTGGGAATATACCGGTGTTCCTTCTGTCTTTGAGGCGCTGCGTTTAAAGAACGGGAATACTCTGATTGCATGCGGCACTCAAAAGCGGGTGATCGAGGTCAGTCGCGAGAAGAAAATTATTTGGGAATTCAACGCTGCAGACGCGCCGGAATTAAACCTAACCTGGATCACGAGTCTGCAACCGCTCAAAAACGGGAACCTGGTGGTCGGTAATTTTCTTCGCGGCCAGGAAGGGAAGGGTGTCCATGCGTTTGAAGTCACCCGCGATAAAAAAGTGGTCTGGACATTCGCAGATCACGAGTTGGCCAAAACCGTGACCGAAGTACACGTGCTTGATTAAATCATTCTTCTCCCATCCTCTCTTCCCGCTGGATTGAAAGTCCACCGTCACGCTTCTCCCGGCAATTTTTGCGCGGCCAAACTCTCTATCGCATCAGCGGTCATCCGTTGCACCGTCCATTGGTCCATCGCAACCGCGCCGAGCGAACGGTAAAAATCCAGCGACGGCGTGTTCCAATCCAGCACTGACCATTCGAAGCGCCCGCAATGGCGCTCCTTGGCGAGACGCGCCACATAAATCATCAACGCCTTGCCGTAACCCCGACCGCGAAACTCCGGTCGAACGAAGACATCTTCGAGATAAATTCCCGGCTGGCCGACGAACGTGGAAAAATTGTGGAAGAACACGGCGAACCCAACATAGTGCTCTCCTTCACTCGCCAGCAGGACTTCGGCGGTTTTGCGTTCGGAGAAAAGATTGCGGCGCAACAACTCCTCAGTGGCGGTGACTTCGTGCGGCAACTTTTCGTAGTGGGCCAGGTCTTTGACAAAGCGCAACACGAGAGGAATGTCCTCCACCGTCGCGGTGCGTATGGAAAATTTTGAAATCATTCAACTGTAAGAAAGAAACAGAATTGCAACGCGTAGAAAAGTCCTTAGTAAAAAATGCTCCAGCAACAAACTGGGATTTGTTGCTTCGGCTTTAAGTTTCAAATCTCGCTGAAAAATCGGGAATGCGAGTTGATCTGTAAAAGGTTCACGGCCCCAGATCGCGCTTGTCTGAGAACAAATACAGCCGGTATTTGACACATTTTACGCCTCGCTTAAGTTGCGCGCAGACGGAGCAATTTCATTTTACTTATGCCAACACTTTTTGACCCAATCACAATCGGTGAACTTCAATTGCCGAATCGCATTTTCATGGCACCGCTCACGCGTTGTCGCTCCAGTGAAGGGCGCGTGCCGAATGCGCTCATGCGTGAATATTACACCCAGCGCGCCTCGGCTGGATTGATTTTCAGCGAAGCGACGTCGGTCTCGCCGATGGGCGTTGGCTATCCCAATACGCCGGGCATCTGGTCGCCAGAACAGGTGGCGGGTTGGAAACAAATTACGGAAGTGGTCCATGACGCAGGTGGAAAAATGTTGCTTCAGCTCTGGCATGTTGGCCGCATGTCCGATCCGATGTATCTCGACGGCAAACTACCGGTTGCGCCAAGCGCGATTGCGGCGGCGGGTCATATCAGCCTGGTTCGTCCAAAGAAAGAGTTTGTCGTGCCGCGCGCGTTGGAGACGCACGAAATTCCCGGCATCATCGAGGAATATCGAAAAGGGTCGGAGAATGCGCAGCGCGCCGGGTTCGATGGGGTCGAAATTCATGGCGCAAATGGTTACTTACTCGATCAATTTCTCCAGGACAAAACGAATCATCGCACCGACCAATACGGCGGGCCGATTGAAAACCGCGCGCGGTTGATGCTCGAAGTGACGGACGCTGTCGTGTCAGTTTGGGGTAGGGGACGCGTCGGCATGCATCTCGCGCCGCGCGGTGACGCGCATGACATGGGCGATTCCAATCCAGCGGCAACGTTCGGTTACATAGCGAAAGAACTTGGCCAGCGCCGTATTGCGTTCATCTGTGCGCGTGAATCGCTCGGCGAGAACCGATTTGGTCCGCAACTCAAGGCAGCATTTGGCGGCGTTTATTTGGCGAACGAAAAGTTCACCAAAGAAACAGGCGAACAAATTTTAGCCGCTGATGAAGCCGACGCGGTGGTGTTTGGAAAACAGTTTATTGCAAATCCAGATTTGCCGGAGCGGTTCAAATGGAACGCGCCGTTGAATGAACATGATTCCTCGACGTTCTACTCGGAAGGTGCGAAGGGCTATACCGATTATCCCTTCCTGAAATCATCCCTGCAAATGGTCTAAAACAAGCGCCACTTCTAGCAGTATCTCTCGCAGATGATGACGTAAGTTCAACTTTTTTCCGTTTCTTCAGCGGAAAAATCAGGAAGGGCGTTTAGGCAATCAAGGTCGCGGCGAGTCGGCAAATTCATGTGAATGCAAACGTGCGTGAAACGTCCACTACTCATGCCCTCTCTTTTGCAAAGGATAAAGTTCTGCTACACCCCATCGTTCTAATGGATTCGGGAAAAGGAAATTTATTATGTGTTTAAAAAATATTGTATGCATCTTGATTGCGAGCTGTGCTGCGCTGGTCGCCCGCGCGGACGATACCAATGTCATCACGTTTTATACGAAGCTGGAGGCGTTTGAGAATCAGGTCGGCAAAGTCATCGTTAAAGCGTATGCGCCCGTTGGGAGTGTTACGACAAAAACGGCCTTGATCTCGGTGGCCTTCAAAGAATCGGCAGACGTTTCGACGAGTCAGAAGGAATACGGCATCGCAGTCGGGATCAAGGAGGAGGACCTGGTGGAATACAGAATCATCGTCGATTACGATGAGTTGGATTCTTTTTTGAACGGGATTGAGTATTTAAGCAAAGTGGATGTCACAGTTACTTCGTTGCCAAATTTCCACGCGATTTACAGGACAAGAGCTGATTTGCGAATCCTGGTTTACAGCACCAATCGGCAGCCGGGCACGCTTCAGCCTGCAATTCAGACCAGCTATCAGTCAGCAGGGAGTAGAATCCTTCTCGCCCCAGAGCAATTGGCTGAATTCAAATTTTTAATTCGTGAGGCCAAGGCGAAGCTGGATGCTTTAATGAAAAGTGGTCCCTGAACTCTCGTCAAAGACGCGTTAGGCAGGCTGCCACGATTCGAAATTGTCCAAAGTAGTGCCCACGATTTTCTGCAAATCACTGAAGTTGTGCGGTTTTTCATAAACCGATTGTGCTCCAAGAGCGTTGGCTTTCGCCAATTCCTCGGGGTCGCTCGATCCTGACAGCACGATGACCGGGATTTTTTGGAAAAGCGGATTGCGCTGGAGCCACGCGAGTAATTCGAAGCCATCCACACCAGTCATCTTTAGGTCAGTAAAAATCAGGTCGGGGACTGGAGATTGGTTAGGCGTCAAACCGGAAATATGCTGAACGGCTTTTCCAGCGCTCGTGACAGATTCCACGCACTCAATATTGGCTTTCAATAAAGCTTTATGAAGCAAGAACGTAAAATCCCCGTCATCATCTACAATCAACACATGCTTGGGTCGTCTCCGCAACACGCCACTTATCTAACATGAAAAAAGTTCGTTCACAATCGGGCCAAACCTGAATAAAATTTAATTGAAAGCAGGCTAAAAAGTTCAACACATTAATTCGGACGCGGCCTAGTTAACCGTAGGGGAGTTGAATTGGGTTCAAAGTTCCGCCTTCGGGTTTCCACAAGATTTCGCCTGAAAGCGGAATTGAATGCTAGTTCAGCCCCACGCCGTCGGAAATCGGGCGTAAATTTAATTTTGTTGGGTCGATCACGGCATGTTTCACCCGCTGGCGTTTCCAAGTGTAGGTAATATGCACAAGCCCGTCTTTGGTCTGGATCACAGCCGGGTATGAGTATTCGCCCGGTGTATCTTCAAGCACGATGGCCGCCCGCCATTCCTTGCCGTTCGAGGAGGAGACAGCCACATTCAACGGAGAGCGCTTCTTTAGAGTGTGGTTGTAAACCATAAGATGACGGCCATCCTTTAGCGTGACTGCGTCGGTCCCCGAATTTGGGTTTGGCAAATCGGTCAAAGTCATTTCGCCCCACGTTTGGCCATTATCCTTCGACCAGATTTGGAAAATTTTCCCCTGCCTTGATCGTCCCACAGCTTGAAGTGTCTGGCCTTTATGAAAAAGAATACTCGGTTGAATCGCGCCTATTTGTTTTCCATCGTTGACCGGCCCAATCATCTCCCAGGTTTCCCCCAGGTCCTTGGTGCGCTCGAAATGAACCCGCCAGCCCTCGTTTTCGCTGCTGCTGGGGCAAAGCAGATCCCCATTCCCCAATTGCACAGGCTTATTTTTGATGGGGCCAAGAAAACCATTCGGTAGCCGGTGAGGTTGAGACCAGGATTTTCCACCGTCAGCGGACGTTGTCAGCATCCCCCACCATGAAGAAGGAGTAGGCCCAACTTTATAGAAGAGTAAAAGAGGACCGCTCTTGGGTTGGAACAACACTGGGTTCCAACAGGGATAACGGTTAGTAGCCGATTCAACCCCATTCACGACTTCGACAGGTGTGGTCCATCGGCCTGATTCGAATCTAGACAACCAGATTCCAACATCTGGATTTCTCTCCCGAGTCCCCCCAAACCAAGCCGCAGCCAATCCTGTTTTTGTTTCAACAATGGTGGAGGCGTGGCATTCGGGAAAAGGCGATTTCTCAAAAATGAATTCCGAGCGAAGCAAGCCCGTCCCTCCTTCATGACCGGCGGATTCAGATGGTTTCAAAG
>JBKJOA010000171.1:0-4322 GCA_046593365.1 Limisphaerales bacterium | reverse complement strand
CCGGTTTTTTCAAGCGTTGCGCATTGCGGTGAACGATGAATTTTCCGCGCTCGAAACCTTTCTCCGAAATTTACCGGCCTGCTTGAATCCCGGCGGACGCATCGCAATCCTGACGTTCCATTCCGGGGAAGACCGGCGCGTAAAAAAAAGTTTTCAAGCGGGGTTGCAGTCAGGTTTGTATTCAGAAATCACCCCGGAAATTCTTCGCCCCTCCCCGGATGAACGACGGGCTAATCCTCGTTCCAGCCCGGCGAAATTGCGCTGGGCTAGAAAATAATTTTCTCACTATGGGCACGCGGCTCGTGCGGCCGGGTTTTGGCGGAGCCCATTCCCATTTTCGCTGTTTGCGATTCTCATTGCGGAAGTTGGCCAAAGTGTTTGGGAAAGAAAACTGGGTGGACAGTCGTTTGCGCTCGGAATACCGTCCGACGATGAAACCATTGGGCTGCAAGATACGCAGGCTATTATCTATTAGCTACTATGGCAGAAGTCTCAAATTAAACGTCGCAGTTTTGGGAAACTGAACCTAGGAATCACGAGAGATTGACCTTTGTTGCCTGATCCAAAAAGGCTTAAAAACCCGCGCACAGATTTCCCCATCGATTACTTCCCTTCAATACAATAAAGGCTCTGATGGCCGCGTAAAAATAGTTCATTGCCGACGAGCGCGAGTGTGGCGTCAGTCTTATCATCAATTTTGTTCGTCGCTAAAATTTCCAGCTTTGGTCCTTTCTTGAGCACGAGGCAGGTGCCTTCCCGACCAAGAACATAGATACGATCTTTGGCCGCTACCGGTGACGCATAAATACCGAAAAGCCCTTCCAGCCGTTCCGCTTCGAAGGTTGCCTTTCCAGTTTTCGTATCAAAGCACGAAAGTTTCGCGTCATTGTTCGCCACCACATAAAGCAAATCATCCACGAGCAACGGCGTCGGAACGTAGGGCGTACTCTTGTTGTGACTCCAGCGAATTGCGGCGGAGCCGGTGAGGTCGCCGGTGCGGCCAAGTTGAATGGCTTGCAGCGCGCTGCCGCGAAAACCGCTCGTCACATAAACGGTGTTCGCATCGGCGACGGGTGTCGGGATGGCGTTCGCAGTCTGCCCGGCACATGACCAGATTTCTTTTCCATTCGCGAGATCGTAGCTACGCACTTTGCCGCTAGCGTTGACCACGACTTGCGGTTTGCCATTGAAATCAACGATGAGCGGCGTTGACCAGCCGGTGCCTTCGTCGCGAGGCGTGCGCCAAAGTTCTTTCCCGCTGCGTTTGTCGAGCGCCACAATAAAATCTTCGCCTTCGTGGTCCCAATTGATCACGACCGTGTTGCCATGAAGCGCGGGCGATGCGCCTTCGCCAAAACTGTTTTTCGTCTGCATGTGGCCGAAATCTTTTTTCCATTTCAGATTTCCATTGAAGTCGTAGCAATGCAGGCCGCGCGAACCGAAATGCGCGATGAGAAGTTCGCCGTCAGTAACCGGCGACGCCGAGGCAAAGCCGTGATCACGATGATGGCCTTCGTGCGGAACTTCTTCGCGCGCGATTTTTTGCCAAAGCGTTTTGCCGTTGCTGCGGTCAAGACAAAGGACGACGAATTGATAGTTGCCATCGGGCTTCTCGGAGCGAGGACCGCCACCGCGCCGTGGGCGACCTTCGGGAGTGCCAGGTTTTTCAGCGGGAGGAGCAGGGGAGATCTCGGGTTTTTTCACGTTGGCATTAGCCGTGAGGGGGATTGCCGCCAAAATGAAAACGCGATTGCCCGAGATGATTGGAGTGGAAGTGCCGAAGCCGGGCGTCTTGATTTTCCATTTCACATTTTCAGTTTCGTTCCATTGCAGAGGTGGGTCTGCATCCGGCGCAACCCCTGTCGCCAGCGGGCCACGCCATTGCGGCCAGGATTGTTTCGTATCCGATGAAACCTCGGCGGCGTGTGGAGTTGGGCTAAAGCAAAGGGCCGCCACGCCAAGAAGGACGACGAAAAAATATATTTTCATAACGTTTAAAAATGTTTTGCCGGGAAGGTATTGCAGGAATCCCAACATTGCCACTGAACATTTCACGATTTCATTGGCTCAATTGTTGTAAGAGTGTCGCGATTTTAGACGCGTCGTTCTGTTGTGTAAGCAAAATCCGGCCTTGATTTCCGTTGGCCTTGTTCGTGCTGAAAACCCGTTCATGAATACGAGAAAAAACTTCCAGGAGTTTGCGGGATACTATTCTGTGCCGTTTTCCATGGTGCCCTTGCTTACCGTCACATTTCTTCACTGCATGGGATACGTGTTGCCCACCGTTTTTGGCGCAATCGGGTTTTGGTTCGCGATTTCAGGCCTGTGGCGCGGCGGTTGGGGAGGACGGGTGTGCGCGGTATTTTCATTGCTGATTTTCGCTCATCTTGGCCTGGCGGAATTCGCCTACAACGCGAGCTTCTAATTCCTGGAAGTTAGTCAACGATACTCGCCAGTTTCATGGACGCTTCTTCCCATTCCCGGGTTCGCTCAGTCAGATCGTTTTGCGCGGTGACCAATTCTCGATTGATTTGATTAGCGCGACCAGGCTGCTCGTAGGTTTCAGGCTTTTCCAACTCGGCAGTGAGTTCCCCCTGGCGTTTTTCCAAATCCTGAATTTGTTTCTCCAGTTCACGCACAATCTCCTGCTGGTCGCGGTTTCCGCTGGAACGCGCCTGACGCTCCTGCGCTTCACGACGCTTTTGATCCTTACGACTTTCGCCGGGACGAGCCTTGTTTTGAGTTTTGATTTCTTCGTTTGCTCCTGCGGTCAACGCTTCCCGCGCGGAAGTGGCTTTTGACTTGTCCAGATAATATTGATAGTCGCCCGCGTAAGGCGTGAGTTTTCCGGCGTTGACGTGCAGAACATTATTTGCCAGTGCGCGAATGAAATAAACGTCGTGACTGATGAAAATCAGTGTTCCCTCAAATTGTTTTAACGCATAAACCAGCGCGTCTATGCTCGACATATCCAGATGCGTCGTCGGTTCGTCCATGAGCAACAGGTTCGGTGGGTTGAGTAATAGTTTTACCAGCGCGAGACGACTTTTTTCGCCGCCGCTCAAGACTTTTACTTTTTTGAAAACAGAATCGCCGCTGAACAAAAAGCAGCCAAGCAACGTGCGAATATTTTGTTCGGTGATGCGCTGCTCTGTATCCATCGCTTGTTCCAAAACAGTGCGACTGGTATCAAGCATATCGCCACGATATTGCGAAAAATATCCAGGGGTCACGTTGTGCCCCATTTCCACCGTGCCAGCCTGCGGAACCACGACTCCTGCGAGAATTTTCAGCAAAGTGGATTTGCCAGCGCCGTTTGGACCGACGAGCACGATGCGTTGACCGCGTTCCGCTTCGAAATCCATCCCGCGATAAATGTAATTCACCGTAGCGGCGTCTCGGGAGAGCGCCAGATTTTCGGTTTTATTATCGGTCGGACGGCGCTCTGCCGAGTCGCCGCTACGAGGCGCGTAAGCAAAATCAATATCTTTGAGGCGAACCGCGCGTTGTCCGCTGCGTTGCGGTTGCGGAAAGGAAAAGCTGACTTTCTTGTCGGCGCTGGTCGGCGGCTCAAGCTTTTCCATGCGCTCGACTTGCTTCAATTTGCTTTGCGCTTGCGCGGCTTTGGAAGCTTTCGCGCGAAACCGATTCACGAAATCCATCAAGTGCTGAATTTCTTTTTGCTGATTATTATAGGCGGCAAGATGCTGTTCCTCCTTCGCTTCGCGTTGGACCAGGAAGTCATCATAGTTGCCGCGATAGCGAACCAGTTTGCTTTGCCGGATTTCCACAATGCTGCCAACGAGCTTGTTCAGAAACTCGCGGTCATGCGAAATAACGACCGTGGCACCGGGGTAGTGAATTAAATATTCCTGAAACCAAAGGAGCGTTTCGAGATCGAGATGGTTCGTCGGCTCGTCGAGCATCAACAAATCCGGCTCATACACGAGCAAACGCGCGAGATGTCCGCGCATCACCCAACCGCCACTCAATTCGCGCGCGGGACGATCAAAATCTTTTTCTTTGAAACCGAGGCCGACGAGAATTTGTTTCGCTTTCGCATCAAGACGGTAGCCGCCAAGTTCGTTGAATCGGTCGTGAACGTTGTCGTGAATTTCTTCGGGATGCTCCGCGACTTCGGTCGGATGATTCGCGTCCCACGCCATGACGATACGACGGAGCTTCGTGTATTCCGGCGTGATGGCGGTGGCGAGTTCGATGATCGTTTCGTCACCGATGGGCGCGCTTTCCTGCGGCAAATAACCGAGCGTGACGCCGCGTTCGATGATGATTTTGCCCGCGTCGGAGCCTTCGTTGCCGAG
>JBKJOA010000162.1:0-3738 GCA_046593365.1 Limisphaerales bacterium | reverse complement strand
TCCGTCGAAGTGGCGCAAAGCGTCTTCGGTCAACTTCGCAATTTCAGGATTGGCCAGCGCGCAACTTCCGTGACCGGCGTCGAGCAAATCCTCCATCCGCTTGGTGAATCGTTCGTGATACTCGGCGCGCGTGGCGTCGCTCCACGGTTCGAGATGATGTTTGCGCCAGATGTTTTTTTCCGCCGTCCATTTTCCAAAAACGTTTTGGGCAATGGAATCGTTCAGGCGAAACGTGACAAAATAAAGTTTGTGCGCCTGCCGCCAATGCGGAAGCCAGCCAGAATATTTGTGAACGAAAATATCTTTCTTGAAAAATGGGGAAAGCAATTCAGCTTCGCCTAGGGTGCTGCCGACTTTCAGTCGGCAGAAAGGCGGGGTATTTTTCGAGTCGCTTGAAATTTGATCCGTGGGGTTCGCTGTGGTTTCTGCCGACTGAAAGTCGGCAGCACGTTTCATCGCCTCCCTGATTTTCTCGAGCGCGGTTTTTTGTTCGGCGTTTAAGGCCAGCGATTGCGTCGGCAGAATATTTTCCTTCGCATACGGATCGCGTTCAGAAATCTCCGCGGCGATCTGGATCAAACCTTTATCTTCCAAACGGCGGACGGTTCCGGCATCGGTTTCGGCGAGGGTTAAAAGTTCTTGCAGTGCGATTTCATTTCGCACCTCCAGAATTTTCCAGATTTCCTGCTGACGTTTGGTCAGTTTTGGCAATTGGCCGCTCACTGGCAGCACACGCACGAACAATTGTTCTTTCCAGCCTTCTTTTTCTTTGCGAACGGCTTCGGGCAAAACGCTTTTCAACGCGATCTCCGGCGGGCAGCAATAATATTCTCCAATCCAGCGCGCGAGTTTTAGAATCTTCGGAGTGACGAGCGTTTGTTTGCCGATGACTTTCGTAATCTCGCGCAAATTGGTGTGCGGAGAATTTTCGACGAGCGCGGTGACGCAACCCATCACCTGCCGATGGCCGAAAGGAACTTTCACTCGGCTGCCGACGTCGATCTGCCCGGCCAATTCGGACGGGATCAAATAATCGAACTCCTTGCGGAGGGCGAGTTCGAGTGTGACGCGGGCAATCATCGGGGAAATGAAAAGTTAAAAATGCAGAATTACAAAGGGAAAAGAAGCGCCTGGCAAAGTCGCCGACAACCTGCTGCCGAGTTGAACTCAGCAGAAAGATGCAATTGATTTGACGAGTTTGAAACTTTGTCCAGCGGGTTGATTATGCTTCTGCCGAGTGCAACTCGGCAGCACGTTGTTGTGTCAGGCGAAATTTTCGCCATATTCATTGCTGCAATTGAAGGTGAAGTTTTGGCGAATCATAATTTTGAACGGGCTGATTTTATTGGTCGGCTCCGCTTGCTATTTCTTGTGGAACAATCGGCGGGAGCACCGTCAGGACAAAGTTGTTTTAGCGGCGGCGAAACGTTACGGCGTAGAACCGGCTCTCATCAAAGCCGTGGTCTGGCGCGAGACTAAATTCAATCCAAATGCAAAAGGTCGCGCGGGCGAGATCGGTTTAATGCAGATCATGGAATCGGCGGCGCTCGATTGGGCTTCGGCGGAAAAAATTTATCCCTTTGAGCACGAAAACTTGTTCGATCCAACCATGAACACGTCAGCGGGCGCGTGGTATTTAAAAAAATTATTGAAACGCTATACGCAAACGGACAACCCCGTTCCTTACGCGCTGGCCGATTACAACGCCGGTCGCGGAAATGTTTTGAAATGGATCAGCGGCGCGGCGGCGACAAATAGCGAAACATTCATCCAACAAATCGGGTTTCCGGGAACGAGCAATTATGTGCGAGCGGTGATGGGGCAGATTGAAAATTATCGAGCGGATTTTCCTAATCCGAATTCCGAGCAGCAGCGGTAGGGTGCGTCACTCCGTGCGCGCCGGGGTGTAAGCTTGCAACAAGTGGCGCGCACGGAGTGACGCGCCCTACCAACCACTGCTTAATCAACCGTGAATTCCATCAACGCTTCCTGCAGTTTCTGACGCATTTTTTCTTTTTCCTCAACCGAAACTTCGCGAGGAACGTCTATCGGTTTTCCGAAGTGCATTTCGCATTTGGCAAAGGGCAGTGGGATTTGAAATCGATCCCAGCTTCGCAGATGGATTTTCCCCCGTATGCGGGTCGAAACGGGAATGATTGGAGCGCCCGTCAATTGCGCGAGTGCAATCGCTCCGTCCTGAACTTGATAACACGGACCGCGCGGGCCATCCGGCGTGATCGCGATGTGAAAACCTTTTTCCAGCCACGTTGTGGATTCGAGAAGGGCTTGCCGACCTCGGCGACTGCTGGAGCCGCGCACGGCTTGCACGGCGAATTTGTTCAAAACTGCGGCGAGAAATCCTCCATCTTTGCTGGCACTGATCATTGCGGCGAGGCCCGCGCTCGGCCAAATTTTCTTGGCGAAACGCGAATAAGCCACCATCGAAAGAGCGAGACGATTGTGCCAGACGCAAAAAATAATCGGGCCGTTGTAATCGGGGAGGTTCACGTGCGTCGCCTCGCATCGCCAGGTGGACATAAATAATTTCGACACGCCGTAAACAGCCGAGGCCGCAATTTTTCTGCGAAAACTAAGGGGTTGCGGAATAACGATTCCAGAAACTTGTTTTGAATCGCGCGTTTTTGGATTGACTGACATCACGCGCCTTTTTTCAAACTAGCCCGCACCAAATCTTCGACGCTCGCCTGCAAACCGAGAACGGCCTGCGCGCCACGCACTGATTCATGCGCTTCGGGTTGCTTGTAACCGAGTGCCATGAGCGCCAGAACGGCATCGTTGATTTTTTGAT
This sequence comes from Limisphaerales bacterium, assembly GCA_046593365.1. Taxonomy (GTDB): domain Bacteria; phylum Verrucomicrobiota; class Verrucomicrobiia; order Limisphaerales; family CANJXF01; genus CANJXF01. The sequence goes on along the minus strand of JBKJOA010000162.1, from coordinate 929 downwards.
CCGGTTCCGAGAGTGAACGTCCTGCGCTGCTTGCTTCGAGCGCGCCAGCCTTTCCCATTTTGTCTTTGAGTTCGACGACAATTCGTTCGGCGGTTTTTTTTCCAACGCCGGAAATGGATGAAAGCATTTTGACATCGCTGCTCGCCACTGCGCCGCGAAACGCGGTCGCGTTAATTCCGCTCAATATGTTGAGCGCGATCTTGGGACCGATGCCGCTGACGTTGTTGATGAGCAGACGGAAAAGTTCGCGCTCCGTCGCGCTCATAAAACCGTAAAGCACATGAGCGTCGTCGCGAATTTGCAAATGGGTGAGAATTTTTATTTCGTTTCCTGGCGCTGGTAATTTGTCGAAGGATGAAACAGGAATGAGCACGTCGTAACCGACGCCATTCACGTCCACCGTGACTTGAGTCGGGAGCGCATCAACCAGTTTGCCGTGGAGAAATGTAATCATCGAGCGGCGCAATCGTAGGGACAGCTTTGCGCTTTGAAAAGTCGCGAATCGAGGTTAAACGAATCGCATGAACTTCGCCGTCCTCCAAAAAACTTTGGACATTCCGCCAGTTGAAAAAATTGAGCGAGCGCTGCTTTCGGTCAAAGGTTTCACGCGAGTCGATGCGCATACGTTTGCGAATGATGCTTACGGAATTCTCGTAAAAAACATTTCGGCGGAACAGGCGAGCGCGTTTTCACAAGCATTGCTCGGCCAGCGAATCGAAACCGACGTGGTTGCTCAAGCCGATTTGCCCACGCTGCCCCCGACGAAATTCGTGCAACGGCTGGATTGCACGCCGGACGCGCTGCTGATTTACGACGCGATCGGGCGAAGTTTTCCGCTGGAATGGCAACATGTGATGTTGATCGCGGCGGGTTGCGTTCGTGTGACCGATTTCAGGCGCGTTGAAAAACCTTCCTGGGGGACAAGCGAC
>JBKJOA010000447.1:0-9478 GCA_046593365.1 Limisphaerales bacterium | reverse complement strand
ATTTGTTGTCATATGTCGCGAAAGTAGGATGACAGAGGAATCGAGTCAATAGAGAACAAGGAAGGAATCCTGCTAACCTTCCCTGAGAAAAAGCGCCTTTAATATCGTGTAAACGTGTGTCACCTACTTTAATACCCAACTAGGAACGGTTCGCATAGCATGCCGCATCTCCTGATCAAGCGCTTTGTAGCCTGGTCCCTTCGAGGCGACCAAACGCCAATACGATTCCGAGTGGTTCATTTGAACAAGGTGACAAAGCTCATGGAGAAACAAGTATCGAACCAACCCAGGACGCAAAAACAACAGCTTCGCATTCAGGCTAATTGTTGTGCCGGGAGCAACTTCCACAGCGCGATTTCTGCATGCGCACGGACGCTCCTCCAAAGGGCAGGCGAAGCTCATGACTGGTCTGGCGAAGCCATGGAACCAAAGCATCGTCACCACGCTGTAACAACCATTTGCGCAAAGCTCGTTTGCCGAGCAACTCACTTTGGATTTTTCCAGTGAGTATCAAAAGGTTGTCGCCACCTTGGCGCAGCGTAATTCCGACAGAGCTTTGTTCAACGTAATGAACCAGCCAGGTTTCTGCCAAGGTAGGCAAAGTAATTTGATTCGGCAACTTATCGATGGGTGCCAGCGGGCTGTTTAAATGGGCTTTGAACAAACGCCGCTGGGTTGACTCTCCAACTTTTTTTCTTCTCCAAAAGAGCGGGCATTCAAATGAACGCAGCCACCTGGCAGAGAAAGCCCAATCATCCCAGTCGGAGTCAGCCCGTACTAGAAGATGTGTTCTCTGGATAATAATCCGGCCACGAAACTGCTACTCCAATTCCGATAACACTAACGAACATTTTCTTAGCGATTGAAAATTTGCCCGCAATTTTTGGGGGCAAGATGACCATCCCTCTACACCAGTCGAGAAGACTGATGCTACGGGTGAGTAGCAGTTCAAGTTGCGCCTATGGAAGCTCCATTTCCGATGACGCTGATTAATTTCAAAGAACCTGAATATCCCTCGTAAAAAATATCCAAGCCCTTTGAGGTGTGCCGTTGTTACAGCCCGATAAAGATTTGTTTAATGTGGCGATCGAAAAGATTGTTCGCTACATTGCGGCCAATAATTCCGCTGGAACAACGCACCGTATTGAGATAGCGATCACCCTTTTTGGACGCGATTTTGTAACCGACATGAAGCAGCTGGCGGAGGTTTGGATTAAATTCCTTGCAGGAAGGATCGTGACGCACCGCTGCCGCCAATTGCGCAGAACTCCACGTGGAAACTGCGGCTCCTGTCGGCAATTTGCTTCGATCTATGTCGATCACTGCCAGATACGGCGCACAAAGTTCATCAATGTGTTCCATCGCTTCCGCATAAATTTCCTTCGCCAAAACCAGGCAAAGGCCATCGCTCTCGGCCAGGCCAATAAATTCCTCAAGCCAAGTTGTTCCCGCCGTTTTAAGATGCAGCCCGGCTTTGGTTCGCTGCAAGGCCCTACGGATGGCCGGATAAATCGAAAATTTATCGCTCCCGGAGTGAACACTGAGCTTCAAATTCGCTGGCAAACCATATTTGCCGACCACAAAACGAATTACCGCAAGGTCATCGTTAAATTCTCTTTCAAACTGCACGACGTCCCCAACGTAATCGACTCCTTTGTTGAAGCGTCCGGTGAATTTCGGGGCAATCGTCTGTAGTGGAACCCGTTCTTCCCAGAGGGCAACTAGGATGACCAGCAATTCCAACGGGGTTTGCGGCGCATCAGTTTCGTCCATCGAAACTTCGGTGATGAATTTTCCTTCTCCTTTGACCTTTGCAATATGACGATAGATCCAAGCCGCTTCCTGCACGGCGAAAAGATATTTGCCGGCGATTCGTTCCACGTCTGCGCGGCTGACTTCCAATCCCGTGTCGATTCCGACGATCTGAATATTTCCGATCAACTCAGGATGCCGATCAGTAAACTGCGCGATCGCTTCCTTTGAAGCGGCCTTCCCAATGGAATCGGCCACACCAATGGTATAAAAATCGGCGTGTGGGATAAAACGATCCACCGTTTCCAATCGAATGTGATCTGCATCCACATGCCACGGTTTTTGCCAGCCAAGTTTTTTCACTGCGGCCTGTGCCGCCGCGTGCACGCTTGACGGTTCCGAGCCGACGATCAAATGTTCGCGATTGGATTTATTCCAAACCGGTATAACTTCCGTCCCCTGCTCTGCCGCCAGAATGCAAGCGCGCAATTGAGCTTCCGCCTGCTGGGCAAAACGATCTCCGACTCCGATGGAATATTTTTCGAGGTTCAAAGTTTTACCAGTCATAATGCATTTTGTTTCGGAGAGATTAACAAACGCAATGGCGAAGTGCGCTGACGATTTCTGCAAATGCAGTTGAAATGCTCGTTCGGAATATCGCCCCGACGAGGCTTGTGATCATTGAAAGGCTTCCAGAAAAAGTTCGCCAACGTGACGATCGCAAATTGTGGCTTCAAAAAAACGCAGAAAAGCGTGGTTAACCATGCTGACAGAGTGCGGATCATCAACGTTCAGGACACCAAGGCTCGATTAGTTAATCGTGGCCGGGCGGGGTTTACGGCAGCTTAGGGCTAAGGAGGCTGCTGATCGCCTTGCTCGGCTTTGGGCGGGATCTCCGCGCTGGCCGAAACCATCGCGTCGAGAATCTTTTTAAACTCTTCTAATCCGGTCGCTGGAATAATTACGTTATCGCGCTTGCCATTGACCTCTTCAGTAATGCGCAGGAAACGTCCACGCGGATTTTCCTTGAGTGTGAAAATAAAAGTCTTTCGCTCAATCTGAACGCGATCCGTTTTGAGCGTATCTTCAGCAACATGCGGCTTCGGAGGGCCGGAATTATATCCCGACTTGTAGCCAGAGTTATAGCCCGAGTTGTAAGGCCGGTTATTGCCGTAAGGCGAAGGACGTTCATTCGAGATCATATGTTTCTTTCTTACAAAAAATGAAGCCGCATACAGCACTTCATCAAGATTTAATGGTTAAATGTTACCGAGTTTTTGGCCTTTGTCCACAATTCCGTGTCGAGACCGAATAATTATTCTCGCAGGTCATCTCGCCTCGACTAAATCCAAACTTGCTTCCACTGCGAACTTTAGACCTGGACCAACTTTCCCCAGATTCATCAACTTTGTCTCCGAAAAAAAATTAAATTCAGCGAAAATCGTTCACGCGATAGTTGCGCTTCATGTAAAGATCGTCCGCCGTTTGAAATAAAGCGATCGCGTCATTCTCCAATTTCTTGTCAATCGAATCCGGCGAATTAACCGGCAGAAGGTCGCCGGTTTTCGGGTTTCCATGATAGTATTCAAGCTTTTTATTCATACTCATCACCACTAGGTGTTCGCCCCACGCGATCCCAATATCGCGGTTGTGATTTACGAGTACGCGATGCTGTTCTGCTGGCATCTTAAGCAAATCGTGGCCGAAGAAAATCGTTTCGTAAGGTCGTCCGAGCAGCCCTAAAATGGTCGGCGCTACATCCAACTGGCTTCCGAGCTGTTCGTGGCGAGAGGGAGTCTTGACCGCAGCAGGTCCCAGAATGAGCAGCGGGATTTCGTAGGAATGAATTGGGATGCTTTGACTGCCGTAAACGCGAGCGCCATGATCCGCCACAACGACGAAAATTGTGTTGGTCCAGAACTTTTCCTTTTTGGCTGCGGCAAAAAATTGGCCAAGCGCCCAGTCCGTGTATTTCACCGCATTGCCACGCTTCTGCTTCTTCGGATCTTCTGAAATACGGCCCGGTGGATAGGTGTACGGTTTGTGATTACTGACCGAAAGCGTGGTTATCAGAAACGGCTCTCCTTTCCGGTCCAGCTCGCGGCATTCCTCAATCGTCTTCCGATACAAATCTTCATTACATACGCCCCAGGCGGTGGTGAACGTCGGTTTTGGAAAATCTTTTTGCTCGATAAATCGTTCGTAGCCATTTTTCGAAGTGAAAGATCCCATGCCGTCGAATAGCCCCCGCCCTCCGTAAATGAAGGCCGTGCGATAACCATCCCGCCGCAAAACGCGCGCGATTGTCTCCACGTTTTCTGAACGATCGCGTTTGACTATCGAGTCACCCGGCAGTGGTGGAAACGAGGAGAGAATCCCTTCAAAACCACGCACGGTTCGATTGCCGGTGGCGTACATGTTGACGAAAAACATTCCTTCTTCACTGAGCCGGTCAAGTTCCGGCGTGAGCGTTTTCTTTCTGCCCAGAGATCCCCAAAACTCGGAACCGAGACTTTCTTCCAGCATCAGTATGACATTCAACCGAGGCCGTTTTGGGTCTCCCGGGACACGACGGTTCAGAGAATCTGGAGGCCCCGTGAACTCCTCTCCGGGCGCAGCAATGATTTTTCGCGCGCGCGCGAAAGCGTCCTCGCGAGACATGACAGGGTAAAATGCAGCATAATCCAGGTTGTGCGACCATGCCGCCACTGCGACGGAAATCATGCCATTGTTGGCCAACTCATTTATTAACCGTTCGCGGCTGAAGTGGATCGTCACAAATCGGAGTGAACCGATCACAACCGCGAAGAAAATAATGGCCAGACTAAACTGATGGAAGACTTTTCCTCGACGAATTGGCTCAGACCAAATCCTGTTTATCAGTTTTTGAAAAGCAAAGCCTAATCCAATTGCCGCAGCCAGACAAAGAGCCAGCACTTTTGTAATCGGGTATGCTTCCCAAAGGTTCGTAAAAACTTCCTGCGGAAAAATCAGATAATCAATGGCGACCGTGTTGAAGCGGGATTTGAATTCTTCGAAGAAATAATATTCCGTAACCAGCAAAAACAAAAAACCCATCCAAGCTGCAACATAGCTGAAGCTGAAAAACCGGTGATTCCACTTCATTGCCGACCAGCGCCGGGGTAATGCAAAAATCCAGAACAGCCACGGTAAACTAAACAAGATTGAAATGCCCACGTCACGCCACGCTCCAACGCCGAAGCAGCGCAAATAATCACCGGCACCTACCGGGGCGTCCGGTGCGAATCGGAACGCGAGCGTGATTCGCAAGGTCGTGAAACAAATCCAAAGGGCAACGCAATGAAAGAAAATAAAGCGGCCTGAAGGACCTGGCCATGCGAACCATCCACGAGCGCGAAGATCGCGGGCGTCCCCGCCTGCTTTCACCCCAAAGCGACCGGCGATTGGAAACGAAATCATGGATTTAACAAGCGGGTGGCACAATCTACTGGTTCACGCGAAAAACGCGGTTTTCAATTTCATAAGGAGCGTGAGTTTACCTCACCCTCCACTTGAAGCAAGGCTACCATTATCTGGGTCGTGCAACAGTTTCAAACGCTTGGTGCACTCGGATTGAGCCGAAAAGAAAATGTATCGAAGGTTCCGACTAAAAACTTCTGCAAGCTAATGCGGTGGCGTGGGCGCGGGGGTTGCGTTAGCGGCGTAAAATTCCGGTTTCGCTTTTTATATTTCGTCATTTGCTTGTCGATCCGATTGCGCAAGAGGCCGTGTTGTCCTTCATCATCTTAGAGACTGTCTAAAAAATCACGAAATTGAGTGAAAAAGCTTGTACTTTTGAGTGGGATAGTGTGGAAAGCTTGGGATGCAAAGCCAAGAATCTTATCCGAGTGACCTGACCGACCCAGAATGGGAATTAATTAGGCCGCTCCTACCGGGGCCGCAGAAGCTGGGGTCCGACCCATTATGAAAAGCGGGCGATCCTGAAGACTCGAGTTCCAGAGCGGCGACCTCATCGGTGCAACCGTCCCTCCAACTTTGAAAGTCGAAATCTGTTCGCCTATTATATTCGGGTTAATAGCAATTTGTTCCGGCCAAGCATCATTTTCGCAATGGTCGCATGCGAATGTTTCGGTGGTTCTGAATGCTGATGTCGATTTTCCGGCATATTTAGGTGCCGTGAAAAGTCACGGCACCGGGTTCAAAACTTAAGGGTCGCAAGTGCAGGCGTATTCCGCCCGTTTGCATCCGCCGCACGTTCCAGTATTTACTTTCAAACGGAAGTTTTGCGGTTTGGCTTCGGCTTTCTCTTTGAATTGCACACCCGAGTAAACCAGATCGCGAGATGATTTTCTGACGGAAAAGCGAGGAGAAAATTTCCCCGAGGATTACGGCAAAAGTGTAATAATTACGGCGTTGGAGCGGGAGCGGGTGCAGGTTTGGGCGAGCCGCCACGGTCCACGACCACTCGGGCGCTGCGATAGCCCGCGAAAAACACCGAATTGGTTTTCTTGAATTTTGTCATCAGCTTGTCGAGCCGATTACGCAAGAGGCTGGTGTTGTCCGTGATTATTTGCGGCAAGGTATCCGTCTCGCCTTTACGTCCGGCGATGGCCGTGCGCGGCGCGCTTTTAATTCCGTTGAATTGAGATTTCAACGCATCCAAGGCCGTGACATCGGCTGCTTTGATGTCGTAATCCACTAGCGCCGCAAGATTGGCCGTGGCTAAATCCGAAATCCGCTTTCCCATTTCGCCTAATTCGTCATCTCCCAACTTGTCCAAACCAGAAAGCGTCAACTCCACTTGGGCTGCGAGATTGGCATTTTTATTTTTCTCGGCCAACGCTGAAAGCTGGTCTTCGATTTCCAAAATCTTTTCTTCAAACGCCAAACGCACTTGTTCTTTTTCATCCGCCGCGCCGCCAATGGGTGCTTCCTGTTTGCCCGCTTTGGTCGTAATGGCGGCAATGTTCGCGTCAAGTTCGATCACCGCATCTTTCACGGCCTTCACGCCCGCGAAGATAGCTTTGTTGATGTCCATGTAAGAACTGACAGTACTAAACATATCAGTGCGGTTGAGTTGATCTCGATTCATAAGTGTGCGCGATAGTCGGCCTGTCGCTCGCAGTGTATCAACCATTGATTTCTTGAAGCCGAGCAGCGGTTTCAGAAAACCGCGCAGCGAGTTCTCTACACTGAGCGGTCTTCGCACGAGCATGAGCAACACGCGCGTGAACCGGAAAGAGAGTTTCGCCAACCGAAGCAGCGTCCGTGCAAAGTCGACCGTCAAGTTCGCGAATCGGAGCAGTCTCCTCGCAATGTTGAGCGTCAAGTTCGCGAACGGGAGTAGTGCTCTCGCGATGCTGAGAGGTGAGTTCTCAACCCCGAGCGTCGAGTTCGCCGACCTGAGCGGGAGTTTCTTGCAGCCGAAAGGTTGGTTATCAGCTACTTACGCAAGAACACCTACGAATGGCTCCATTCAGTCCGATGCAACCTCGACCATTACAAGCCGAACATAAAAAACAGGTTGCGGGTTATTCTGATTTCCTCAAAACAAGCACATAATCCAGTAAAGCATGCCAGTCGGACAACACGGTTTTTTCAGAACAGGAAATCCTGCCAACACGATGAGGCATTCGCCTAGTTGGAATAATATTTTCTCCCGATTGCCATAATAAACCCGGAACATACGATAGAATCCTATGAAAACTGGATTCGTTTCGGGACTCATCATTTGTTTGGCTTCTTCAATTCTTTTCGCCGCCCCGCCGTTACGCGACCCGAGCAGCACGACCAGCGCGCGAAAGATGATGCTCGAAGGTCAACAGATTTTTCGCTTTGACACCTTTGGCGATGAAGCATTCTGGGGCGGCCAGTTACGGCTGCATGAAACTCTCAGGACGCTTTCTCCGAGCAATGCGCTGGCACTCGGATTGAAACTGGATGCGGCGGCGCTTCCCGAGTCACTCAATCAAAAACTTCGCCACGGCAAAGCGGACATTACTGATCCCCAGATTACGTTGGCAGCGCTCAAGGCAAACGCTGTCCTCGGCGTGAAGGGATTTTTTACCAACAACCAACTCACCTCGGTTGGAATCTCCTGCGCGATTTGCCATTCGACGGTGAACGATTCCGTTGCGCCCGGTGTTGGACAACGGCTCGATGGCTGGCCCAACCGTGATCTGAATGTGGGTGCGATTATCGCCTCGGCTCCGACCGTCGCGCCATTTGCTGAATTATTACAAGTCGATGAAGCGACCGTTCGCACCGTGGTGTTGGCATGGGGTCCCGGAAAGTTCGACGCCGAGTTGGCGCTCGATGGAAAAGGCTTTCGTCCCGATGGAAAAACCGCCGCGACGCTGATTCCACCGGCTTTTGGATTGGCTGGTGTCAATCTGCACACTTGGACGGGCTGGGGTTCAGTCACACATTGGAATGCATTTGTGGCGAACATTGAGATGCATGGACAAGGAAACTTCTTCGATCCACGACTCGATAATGCCGAACAGTTTCCTGTTGCCGCTCGCGCGCGACTGGGCCACATCACCAATGCGGTCGATCTAATTACCCCGAAGCTACCGGCATTGCACTTTTATCAGCTTGGAATTCCCGCGCCAAAACCGCCGCGCGGAAGTTTCGATACCAATGCCGCCGCGCGCGGCGATCAATTATTTAGCGGAAAAGCAAGTTGCGCGCGCTGCCATGTCGAGCCGACTTACACCGAACCGGGATGGAATCTGCGCACACCGGCTGAAATTGGCATTGATGATTTTCAAGCCAATCGCTCGCCCGATCGCCGGTATCGAACCTCTCCATTGAAAGGATTATTCACGCATACCAAAGGCGGCTTTTATCACGATGGTCGTTTCGCGACCTTGCTTGATGTGGTGGCCCACTATGACACCACCTTTTCGCTTGGCTTGAGTGATGCGGAGAAGGCTGACTTGGTGGAGTATTTGAAATCGCTCTGATCGGACGCAACAAAAGGTAACAAATGAAAACAAACATTATCAGTAAATTGGTAGTCGCGATCGCCGTCACATTGACGGCGGCATTCATCACGTTGGCTCCGACAGAAGCCAAAGCGCAAAAGGGAGCGGGCGCAGCGGCGTTGACCGGCAAATCGCTGGAGACCGTTCAGGACATTGAATCATTAAAGCCCGGTGACGAAGTCGCGATGGCTTGTCCGAAGTGCAAAACCATCACGGTCACTAGAGTTCAGGAAGGCAAAGGCGCGGTCAAAGACACCCGCAGCGTTTCGCAACACACCTGTCCCGGCTGTAGCACCGAGATCAAAACTACCGGTGTCGGAAAAGCGGCTACGGACAAAGTCGTGCATGTTTGTAAAACCTGCGGAAGCGACATGGCCTTTTGCTGCTCTATGAAGAAAAAATAAACGAATCCGTTTGCATGACGAAAACCGCGCTCCGGCGGGGTTTTTTATTGCTCCTCTTACAACAACGCCTTCTGCTCCCCGCTCGCTTCGGCTTTGGCTTTCTTGAAATTTAAGTCCGGCAGGTAATCGGGATGTTCGGCGCGTTGTTTTTTTTCCAGCAACCCTTCAATCGTCAGCAGTTGCACGCGGGGGAATTTCTTGCCGTTCGGACTTTCGTAAAAACCTTCGCTCGCTGCGTCGCCGATCATTCCTTTGGTCGGCGGTTCCAGCGAAATGAAAAGGGCGATCTCCGCGTTCTCGCGTTTGCGCACGGCCATGAGCGAACGAATGTCATCGGCTTTCAACCCGCCG